>CAYLZQ010000009.1:0-15076 GCA_964388045.1 uncultured Elusimicrobia bacterium
CTGGATGTTCTTCATGCCTCCTTGAGGGAAACGGGAGCGCGTTGGGAGGTCCTGGCCCTCTCCAGGGAGGCGGCGACGAAGTCCCGGAAGAGGGGATGCGGCCTCTCGGGCCTGCTCCTGAACTCGGGGTGGAACTGCACGGCCACGAACCAGGGGTGATCCTTGAGCTCCACGATCTCCACCAGGTTCTTGGCCGCGTAAACTCCCGTGACCTGGAGCCCGGCCTCCTCGATGAGCTTGCGGAACTTGTTGTTGACCTCGTAGCGGTGCCGGTGCCTCTCGCTGGTGGCCGCCTCCCCGTAGGCCCTGTGGGCAAGCGACCCCTTCCTCAGCGCGCACTCGTAGGTCCCCAGCCTCATGGTGGCCCCCAGCTCCTTGACCGACTTCTGCTCGGGCAGGAGGTCTATGACCGGATAGCGTGTCTTGGGATCGAACTCGGTGGAGTGGGCGCCGGCGAGCTTGAGGACGCCGCGGGCGAACTCAATGATCGCGATCTGCAGGCCCAGGCAGAGGCCGAGGTAGGGGATGCGCTCCTCGCGGGCGAGCTGCGCCACCCGGAGCTTGCCCTCGATGCCGCGGTCCCCGAAACCCCCGGGGACCAGTATCCCGTGTACGTCGGAGAGGCGCCTGGCGATCTCGGAGTCGGTGGTGTCCAAGTAGCGGACCTGGATGCGGGCCTCGTTGGCGACCCCTCCGTGGACGAGGGCTTCGCTGACGGACTTGTAGGCGTCCTTATAATCCGTGTATTTCCCGGCCAGGGCGATCGTGACCTGGTGCCTGGGGCTTTTGAGCCGCTCCACGACCCTGGCCCAGCCCTCCAGGTCCTTGGACTGGGTCCTCAGGCGCAGGAGCATCACGATCTGCTCGTCGAGGCCCTGCCTGTGGAAGACCATGGGGACCTCGTAGATGGACTCGACGTCCGGGGCCTCGATGACGGACTCCTTTGGGACCGAGCAGAAGAGGGATATCTTCGCTTTCAGCTCGGGGGAGAGGGGCCTCTCGGTGCGGCAGACGATGATGTCCGGGTTGATCCCGATCTCCCGGAGCTTGCCTACCGAGTGCTGGGTGGGCTTGGTCTTGAGCTCCTCCGAGGCCCTGATGTAGGGGACAAGGGTCACGTGCAGGTAGAGGACGTTGTCCTTGCCCGCCTCCAGGCCCATCTGCCGCGCGGCCTCCAGGAAGGGGAGGCTCTCGATGTCTCCGACCGTCCCCCCGATCTCGATGATCGCGACCTGGGCCCCCTTGGCGATGGCCCTGAAGCGCGCCTTGATCTCGTCGGTGATGTGGGGGATCACCTGGACCGTGGTGCCCAGGAAGTCCCCTCGGCGCTCGCGGGCGATCACCGTCTCGTAGACCCTGCCGGCAGTGAAGTTGTTGGTGTGGTGCATGTCGCGGTTGAGGAACCGCTCGTAGTGGCCCAGGTCGAGGTCCGTCTCCGCCCCGTCCTCGGTCACGTAGACCTCCCCGTGCTGGAAGGGGTTCATGGTCCCGGGGTCGACGTTGATGTAGGGATCGCATTTGAGCATGGAGACCCCCAGGCCCCGCGCCTGGAGGAGCCTGCCGATCGAGGAGGCGGTGATCCCCTTGCCGAGGGAGCTCACCACGCCGCCGGTCACGAAGATGTATTTGGTCATATGTGTCGCCCGAGGCGGAGCCGCACGTGACGCCTAACGCATTTCCCTATGGGCGTCAGTACGCTCGCTGCCGCTCGCAGAGGGCCGCGGGTAGGGCGGTCGTTTCGTTTCATAAGGGTCGTTTTTCTCTGTTGAGCCGTTTGAGCAGCCTTCGGGCTCGCCGCAGGTCCGCCGGGGTGTCGATCGCGGCCGGGAGGTCCTCCACCAGCGCGGCGTGGATCGCGAGCCCCGCCTCGAGGGCGCGCAGCTGCTCCAAGCCCTCGGCCCTCTCCAGGGGGGAGGGAGCAAGACGCACGAAGCGCTCCAGGGCCGCGCGCTCAAAGCCGTAGATCCCGAGGTGCTCGAAGCGGGGGGACCCTCCGTTTTTGGAGTAGGGGATGGGAGAGCGGGAGAAGTAGAGCACGCGGCAGCCCCCTCTCCGGGCGAGCGCCCCGCAGAGGGCGGCCTTGACCACGTTGGGGTCCGCGGCCCTGCGCCGGTCCCTCAAGGGGACGACGGCCGTCGCGATCCGGGCCCCGCCTCGCCTGAGGAGCTCGGCCACGCGCCGGATGGTCCGGGGGCAGATCAGGGGAAGGTCGCCCTGGAGGTTGATCACGAAGCGGCTCGTAAATCCCCTGGCCGCCTCATGGACCCGGTCGGTGCCGGAGGGGCAGTTCGGGGAGGTCAGGACCACGCGGCCGCCGAAAGACTCGACGACTCTCGCGACGCGCCGGTCCTCCGTTGCGACGACCACGGGACCGACGCGCGCCTTCGTTGCCGCGCCGTAGCACCACTCCACCACGGGCCTGCCCCCGAGCCTGGCCAGGACCTTTCCGGGGAAGCGGGTCGAGGCGTAGCGGGCGGGGATCACGACCAGGCAGTCCCTCATGCGAGGGACCCCTCCAGATCCTCTGGTTGGGCGACCGCCGTCCCCAGCTTCCCGACCACGATCCCGGCGGCGTGGTTGGCGAGCACGGCGGCCTCCAGGAGGGAGGCGCGGCCGGCCAGGGCCAGGGTCAGGACCGCGATCACCGTGTCCCCCGCCCCGGTCACGTCGTAGACCTCGCGCGCCTGGGTCGGGATGTGGACCGCGTGGCCCCGGGAGTTGAAGAGGCTCATCCCCTCCGCCCCACGGGTGATGATCAGGGACTGGGAGCGCAGGACCCTCAGGATCTCGCGCCCCAACTCCTCCAGGGCGGCAAGGCCCGGCCTGGGGCTGCGGCGCATCCCGGCCCAGGCCTCCTGGAGGTTCGGGGTGAGGGTGGTCACCCGGCGGTAGCGCCTGAAGTGCTCGACCTTGGGATCCACGGTGACGGGAATCCCGCGCCTCCTGGCCCCCGAGATCGCCGCCCCCAACACGCGCGGGGTGATCACCCCCTTGCCGTAATCCGAGAGGATCACGGCCTGGGCCCGGGCCAGGGCGGAGGGAAGGCGCTTAAGGAGGAGGGCCTCGGTTTCGCGGCTCAAGGGCAGCGGGGTCTCGCGGTCGTAGCGGACCACCTGCTGGCGCTCGGCCATCACCCGGCACTTCTGGGAGGTCAGCCTGGCGGGGTCCGCGACCAGGCCCTCGACGCCGACCCTCTTGGCCTCGAGCTCCGCCGAGAGCATGCGGCCGCCCTCGTCGGTTCCGACCACTCCTATGACGCCGACCCGGGCCCTCAGGGCCGAGAGGTTGCAGGCGACGTTGCCGGCCCCTCCCGGGACGAAGGATTCCTGGGACACCGCGACCACGGGGACCGGGGCCTCGGGCGAGATCCGGCAGACGCCGCCCCGGATGTAGTGGTCGAGCATCAGGTCGCCGATGACGAGGATGCGCTTGCCCTCGAAGTCCGCCGCCAGCCGCCGCAGCCTCCGGCGATCCACTCGCATCTCGCCGGCCATTATATCATTTTGATCAGCCGCGCCGTGACGTGTCCGAAGAAGACCTCGACCCGCATGAGCACGGGGATCCTGCGCGCGTCCTCCGAGAGCCAGACCTGGAGGCGCCGCCCCTTCTGGATGAAGATCCCCTCCTGGCGGATGGCGGGTTCCACCAGGATCGCGGGGAAGGTCCCGGCCGGGGTCCTGATCGTCTCCCGCCCCAGGACCCGCACCACGAGGGGCCAGTTCTGCCTGGTGTTTACGTCGAGGATCACCTCGGAGCCCACCCGGAGCTCGCGGGTGCGCACGTAGTAGAGGGAGGAGAGGATGTCCTGGACCGAAGCCGGGACAGTGCCGGCGTGGTGGGTGTAGCTTCCCTCCCTGCCGGAGGACCTCCCCAGGAAGCGTCCCCCCTCGGGGTCGTAGACCACCCACTCGTCCCGGAAGAAGCGCCCCTCCCGCAGCCTCTTCGAATATCCCAGGGAGGTCAGGGTGCCGGCGTCGATCCAGGATTCGTTGACGTCCCGGACCTTGTAGAAGGTGTCGCAGAAGCGGTTGGAGCGGGCGGTGGAGACCACGTGGTAGGCGGCTCGGCCCGCGAACTCCACGAGCCTGGCCACCTCGAGGGTCGCCTCCCCCACGGGCAGGATCCCCCAGGAGACCTCGTAGACGAGCCTCTCGGGGAAGGCCGTGAGGGCCAGGGTGGAGGTGGAGGGGGAGAGGGCGGAGCCCATCAGGGCCTGGGGATCCGAGAGGGTGGCCGTCGAGAGCTCAAGGCATGAGCCTCTAGCCGGGAGCCAGAGCGCCAGGAAGGCCGGCAGGCACGGCGGAATCAGCCGATGAGTCGTGAAAGGGCCTCTGTCCAGAGTTCTTTCCCCTTGAGGATCTCCAGCCTGATCGCCAGGGCGCAGACCCTTGGCGCAAGGATTTCCTCCCAGCCCGGGGGCAAGCGCGTGAAGTCCTTGAGGGTCGTCACGACCGGCCGGCCGGCCCTGAGCCGCTCGAGCGAGCCGAGCTCGCCGGGGGTGTAGGGGTGGTGGTCCGGATAGCGCCACCTCTGGGCGATCCGGACTCCCAGCCCGGGGAGGAGCCCCTCGAAGGAGACCCAGTCCGCTATCCCCGAGAGGCAGACCACCTCCTGCCCGGAGAGGGAATCCGGGGAAAGCCTGCGCTGGCCGGGGAGCTCGAGCAGGAAGTCGGGCCGATGGGCCGCCTCCAGGATGGGAGCGGGGCTGAGGCTCCGGAGGCGGTCCCTCAGGGCCCAGAGCTCCGCCTCGCTCACCCTGTCCGCGTGGGTCAGGAGCACGAGGTCCGCGCGCGAGAGGGTCCGCAGGGGCTCCCGCAGGTTGCCCAGGGGGAGCAGGCCTGCGCCTCCGAAGGGGTCCAGCGCGCTCACGAGCACCACCTCCAGGTCCCGGGCCAGCCTCAGGTGCTGGAAGCCGTCGTCCAAGATCAGGACCTGGGAGCCATGGAAGGCGATGGCCTCCCGCCCTGCCCCGGCCCGGTCCGCGCAGACCAGGATGGGGATTCCCTCTCCCCGCAGGGCCTGGTGCATCATCCAGGGCTCGTCCCCGCAGAGGCGCCAGCTCGGGGCTTCTTCCCCGGCCAGGGTCGTGATCCGGCGGCCCTTGGCTTGGCGGCCGTAGCCTCGGCTGAGGATCGCGACCTGGGCCCCGCGCTCCCTCATGGTCCTGGCGGCAAGGAGGCTGGCCGGGGTCTTTCCGGTCCCCCCGGTCGTGAGGTTCCCGATCGAGATGACCTTGGCCGAAAGCCTCTTGCGGGGCAGAAGGGTCTCGTAGAGAAAACGGCGGCTCACCACCGCCGCCCCGTAGGCCAGGGCGAGGGACCTGAGGAGGAGCCAGCCCAGGGCGTTGGCCTTGAGCCTCTCCCTGAGCCGGATCAGGGGCATGGGGCCTTCTCCATGAGTTCCGAGGCTTCCTCAAAGACCCTCTCCGGGGAGAGCCGGCTGAGGCACTCCAGGTTGTAGGGGCAGCGGTTTTTGCCGCAGCCGATGCAGAAGAGCTCCTCCAGGCGCACGGCCCTGTGCCTGGGATCGGGGGGGGTCCAGGAGACGGGATCGCTGGAACCGTGGATGGTCAGGGTGGGGACCCCCAGGCCCACGGCCATGTGCTTGGGCCCGTTGCAGTTGGTGATGATCAGCCGGCAGCGCACCATGAGCTCAGCGGCTCTTTTCAGGGTCCTTGTTTCCTCCGTCGTCTCCGCGCCCTCGCCTATGCCCGCGGCGACTTCCTGGGCGAGCCCGCGCTCCCCGGGTCCCCAGAAGACCAGAAGGGCGCAGCCGTAGCGGTCCCTGAGGAGGCGCCCGAGCCTGGCGTAGGAGGAGGCGGGGTAGAGCCTGGTCCGCTTCCGGGAGGCCGGGACCAGGCCGATGAGGTTCTCCGGGCTCGTCCTCCTGGCCAGATAAAGGGTCGGCAGGAAATCCATCCCATCCGAGGACACCCCGAGGCCCTTGAGGACCCTGATCTTCTCGAGCCCGGCGTAGCAATGGGTCCGGGACTGGACCAGGAGGTGGTTGTAGGCCCAGCGGTGAAAGGCATGGGCCGGTCCGGCCTTGACCAGGGCCCCGCTCGTCGCCGCGATCAGGGCGCTGCGCGGGTTGCCCAGGTAGTCGATGACCCAGTCGTAGCCTCGCAGGCGCACCTTCCGGAGCCACCCGAAAGCTTCTCCGAGGCCCTCGCCGTTATAGGCGAGGATTTCGCTGATATGGGGATTGCCTTCCAAGGCCTCGGCCCCGGGGGGCTCGGCCAGGAAGTCGATCCGGGCCTGGGGATGGCTTCTCTTGAGGGCCGCCACGGCCGGGGTGGTCAGGATCACGTCCCCGATGCGGCGGAGCTGGATGAGGAGGATCTTCCCGGGCTTCTCCATCAGAATCTGGCCCTCCCCCGGGTCATGTTCAGGTGGAAGTCGAAGAGGGTGTCGTCCGCGCGGATGAGCAGGCGTTTCAAGGGGCCCGAGGCCGGATCCCAGGGGAGGGGGGATATCCCCTGCCTGATCCCGAAGTCGTAGCGGTAGCCTGCCTGGCGCGCCAGGGCCCTGATCTCCGGGACATAGGCCCCGGCTCCGTAGGGATAGGCGAAGGCCAGGACCGAGCGCCCCAGGCCTTCTTCCAGGCGCCTCTTGCTCTCCGCGATCTCCCAGCGCGCCTCCTCCAGGGGAATCCGGGTCAGGTTGGGGTGGCGCATGGCGTGGGAGCCGAACTCCACGAGCCCCGAGTCCTGCATCTCCCGGACCTGGTCCCAGGTCAGCATCCGCAGCCAGGGCTCGGTGCCTGGATCGTGCCAGGCGTTGTGGCGGCCGATGGTCTCCAAGACCAGGAAAACATTGGCCTTGAGGCCGGTCTCCCTGAGGATGGGGAAGGCCAGCTCGTAGTTGTTGGCATAGCCGTCGTCGAAGGTGAGGAGGACCGGCCTTTCAGGCATGGGAAGCTCCCCCGCCTCGGCCCTTGCCAGCTCGGAGAAGGTCAGGGCGAGGTAGCCGTGCTCCTTGAGGTAGGAGAGCTGCCTTCGGAAATCCCTCGCCCTGACCCAGAGGGACCTGAGCCCAGACCCCCTCGGGCAGTCCCCGATCTTGTGGTACATGAGGGCCGGGATCCCCTTGACCCTTGGCCGCCACCAGTTCCAGCGGGCGCTGGCGCCCAGGAGAGCGGCAGAACCCAGGATGGCCGCCAGAGTCCCGGTCATTTGTCGCCTGCCCTCTGCGGTGGTGTGGGCGACAAATGATTTTCTTCAATATCCCCCCTGCTCCTGAGACCTCTCCCCCTCACCCGTGAAGCCGAACGCACTTCCCTATCGGCTTCAGGACGCTCGCTTGCGCTCGCAGAGGGGGAGAGGGCAGATGCTTGGCGCTCCATTTCCGCTAGTTTGGCATATTTGAGCCAGGAGTGAAACGCCGAGAGCCCGGCCCAGACCAGGCCCGGCCCTCCGTCGAGGAGGCCCAGCCTCAGGACGGCCCTCGCGAAGAACTCCCAGGGAAGGAGGAGGTGGCGCCAGGGGCCCGCGCGCAGCCCCTCGGCGAAGCGCTTGCGGGCGGCCAGGGTGGTGTAGGCGTCGAGCTTGTCCAGGTATTCGGAGAGGTCCCGGTAGGGCTCGTGGCGGATCGCGCCCCGCAGGCGCCGCACCGGCCCCTCGACCTTGACCCCCTCATGCAGGAGCCCCCCTGCGAAGCGGCCCCGGCTTCTGAGGAACAGGCGCAGGTGGCGCTCTGCGCCCAGGCCCCCGAACCTGAGCCGCCGGCCCATGAAATGGACCTGGAAGGGGATCTCAAAGCCCGAGACCCCGTCCGCCCGGGGGAGCTCCCGCAGGATCTCCCCGCGCAGCTCCGGCGTGACCCTCTCGTCCGCGTCGAGAGACAGGACCCACTCCCCTGTGGCCCGCTCCAGGGCGGCCTGCTTCTGCCCGGCATAGTGGTCGAAGGGGCGGCGCAGGGTCCTGGCCCCGGAGCGCAGGGCCAGCTCCTCGGTGCGGTCCCCGCTGGCGGAGTCCACGACCACCACCACCTCGCCGGCCAGGCCCGAGAGGCTCTCCAGGGCGCCGGGGAGGTCTTGCTCCTCGTTTTTGGCGATCAGGATCGCGCTGAGTTTAGCCGAGGCGGGCTTGTCCATAGATCTCCTCCATCCGCTCGGCCATGCGGGAGAGCCCGAAGCGGACCAGGCCCTTGCGGGCCCGGGCGCAGAGGCCCGCCGCGAGCTCCCAGTCCTCGATGAGCCTCAGGATGTTGGCGGCCAGGGCCTCGGGATCGCGCGCGGGGCAGAGCAGGCCGCTCGCCTTGTCCTCCACGATCTCGGGGATGCCGCCAGCGTCCGTGGCCGCGATGGGTAGCCCGCAGGCCCCTGCCTCCAGGAGGACGCTCCCCATGCCCTCTCCCCAGGAGGAGAGCACGAAGAGATCCAGGGCCTTGAGGAAGCCGGCCGCGTCCCTGCGCTGCCCGACCAGAAGGACCCTTCCCACAAGCCCCATCCTCTGGATTTTCTTGAGCAGCCTCCCTTGCTCCGGGCCCTCCCCGGCGATCAGGAAGACGGTCTTGGGGCGCCGAATCAGCACGAGCAGCGCCGCGGCGATCAGGGTGTCATGGTCCTTGTGCGGGACCAAGGCGGCGAGGTTGCCGACCCAAGTCGCCTCCGAAGGAATATCGAACTCCTCGGATAGCTCCCTTCGGAGGCATGCCTTTTCTTCCTTTGTCGGCGGCGAGAACCTGTCCGGCTCGATCCCCGCCCAACGGCACTCCTCCTCGCCGACCGGGATCCCGTCGGGCACCACCGCCGTCCTGCCAGGCGGGAGTCCTTCCTCCTGGAGAATTCCCTGGATGGCCTTTGAGACCGCGATCACCCGTCCGGCAGGCTGGTACTTGAATCGTCGGCTCAGGGGCCCTCTCAGCATGAAATCCACCCGGCGGTGGACGACCCAGGGGATTCTCCCCAGCCAGCCTGCCAGGGCCGCGACCGAGGCGGCATGGGCGGTGTGGGCGTGGAGGAGCGGTCCCTGAGCCTTGCCGCAGGCAAGGCTCAGGGACAGAGCCGTTATCGGATCCCATTCCGTTAGAAAGGGGAGGTGCAGTCTCTCCAATCCCAGGCGCTGGGCTTCCCGCGAGAGGGGGAAGTCCTTCCGGCAGACCACGACATTGCGGTGGCCCCGCGCCCGCAGGGCGCAGGCGAGGTAGAGGAGCTGGCGCTCCCCTCCCCGCAGGCCCCTCTCCCCGTCCAGATGAAAGACTGCGTAGCTCTTCATGACGCGAAGAGGCCGCGGAGGGCCTCCTGGTAGGCACTCTCTGTCTCTTCGGCCAGACGCTTGAGGCCGAAAAGCCCCTCGAACCTCTCCCTGGCCTTGGCGCCCATGGCAAAGGCGAGTTCCGGGCTCTCGAGGAGCCTCGCCAGGGCCTGCGCGAGCTGCCCGGGATTTCCTGGTGGGACCAAAAACCCGGTCTCGCCCTCAGCCAGCAGATCCGGAAGGCCCCCGACGGAGGTAGCCACCAAGGGCCGGCCTAGGGACATCCACTCCAGGGCCGCCCTGGAGACAGCCTCCGAGTAGACAGAGGCCACCACCCCGATCCGGCAGCGGGCCATGAAGGCGGCGGAGTCCTCCACGTAGCCCAAGAACTCCATGCCCCGCCCATGAGCCAGGCCCTGGAGTCTTGCGAGCCTTTCAGGCCTTCCGTCCCCGGCGGCCAGAAAGCGCGCCTCGGGAAAACGGCCGCGCAGGAGTCCCGCGGCCGCGAGCATGTCCTGGTGCCCCTTGACCGGGTCTAGCCGGCCCAGGATCCCGACTACCGGGGAGTCCGGAAGGGGAGAGGGCTCGGGCGCCGGAATCCCGGGCAGGACGAGCTCGACTCGGACCGAGGGAAAGGCGCCTCGGAGCTGCTGGCGGATGCGGGTATTGGGGGCGATGAAGGCCTGGGTCCGGCGGGCGAGCAGCCTGGCCAGGGGGTGGGAGGCCGGGGGCCGGGCGTCCGCCCGGGTGCGCACCACGGCTATCCGCCGCCCCCAGGCCAGGGCCGCGGCCAGGCTGTGGGAGGAGCCCGTGTGCGCGTTGATCAGCTCGATGCCCAGGTCCCCGACCCGGCGCCTCAGCCCGGGCAGGCGGAGCCAGGGTCTTGAGATCCCGAGGGCCGCAAGCCCTGCCTCCTCGGCTTTCTTGAGGGCGAAGGAGCCGGCCGCGGCCCAGAAGAAGACCCGGAGGCCTTGCCGCGAGAGCTCCCGGGCGAGGGTCAGGGCGTAGTGGGCGATGCCTGAGTCCCAGGTCTCGTCGTGAAGTTGCAGGATCCTCATCGTGACTCACCTCCCCCGCGGGGAGGTGAGTATGAGTTGAGGGGGCCGATATCTCCCCTCCCTACGGGAGGGGGCGGGGTTGAGGAGCCTGAGCAGTTACTGAGCATCTCTTCAACCGTCTTCCAGGCCTGCTCCGCGGTGATGAGCCTCATGCAGAGGAAGTGTCCCCGGGGGCAGGCCCTTGCCCCATGGAGCCCGCAGGGGCGGCAGGGGAGGTCAGCCTCGAGGACTCTGTGACTGGGGCCGTAGGGGAAGAAACCGAGCTCACGGGTGGTGGGGCCGAAGATAGCGAGGGTCGGGACCCCGCAGGCCGCGGCCAGGTGCATGGGCCCCGAGTCGTTGGTGATGAAGAGGGAGAGCCTCCCCATCAGGGCCCGCAGCTCCCTGAGGCCGGTGCGCCCGGACCAGTCAAGGGCCCGGCTCTCCCGCGCGATCTCGGCGCAGAGCCGCAAGTCCTCCCTGCCCCCTATGAGGACCACCCTGAAGCCCTTCAGGGCCAGCCTGCGGCAGACCTCGGCGAAGCGCCCTGGCAGCCACCTTTTGGTGGCCCAGGCCGAGCCAGGATGGACCCCGACCAGGAGTTCCTCCGGGCCCACCCCGCTTTCCCGCAGCCTCTCGGAGACCTCCAGGGAGAGGCCTTGGTCAGGACCCACGTAGAGGGACTCCTCCGGGCCCAGGCGCAGGGAGGGCTGGAGGGCCTTGAGCAAGGAGAGGTTGCGCTCCAGGTCGTGCATGAGCCAGGTGAAGGGAACCTCCTGGGTGAGGAGGAGCCTCCCCGCGCTTGCGGAGAAGCCGACGCGCCGGGGGATTTTGGCGAGCCAGGCCAGGAGGGCGCTCCTCAGGGAGCGGTGCGGGATCAGGGCCAGGTCAAAGCCCTGGCCCCTGAGCCCGGCCGCCAGGCGCCATGGCCCCAGGAGCCCTCCATGCTCTCCGTCCTTGTCGTCCACGAGCACGGAGTCCACCCAGTGGGAGTCCCGGAAGAGGGAGGCGGTCGCCTCCTTGGTCAGGACGCTCAAGCGGCAGGCGGGGAGGAGCTGCTTGATCTGGCGCGCCAGGGGAAGGGTGAGCAGGCTGTCCCCCAGGAAGGCGCTCTGGATGATCAGGATCCTGGAGGGCCCCTCTTGGGGGCCCTTGCGGCCGCCGGCCCCGTAGTCCTCCAGGCTCACGCTCGCCTGCCTGGCGGGCGCGCCCCAGGGGGCGAGGGCCTCCAGGTATCTCTCCACCGTGTGCTTCTCCAGGGCCGGGGAGCGCAGGCCGAAGGCCACGAAGAGCCTGCGCGAGAGGGCGTGCTTGCGGTAGACCGAGATTTTTGGGATGCCAGAGAGGCTCCGGATCAGGAAGGAGCGGAGGTTGGAGTGGAGGTCCAAGAGATGGGTGAAGCCGCCGGCCCGGATCCGGGAGAGGGCCTGGCTCAGGCCCCTGAAGGGGATGATCTCCTCCACGTTGGGGTTTCCCTCAAGCGCCCCGGCGAACTGGGGCTTGACCAGCACCGAGATCCGGCAGTCGGGCCAGTGGGCCTTGAGGCTTCTCAGGGCCGGGGCCGTGAGGATGACGTCGCCCAGGGAGGAGAGGCGCAGGACCAGGATCTTGTTGGACATCAGCGCCCCGCGGGCGCGGGGACGAGGAAATTATACCATTTTCACGGCCTATCTCTGGGGATTCCCCGACGGAGAGAGCCCCTCCCCGAGGAGCCTTCGGGCCATCCCCAGGTTCTCCTGGGCCTTGAGGAAGTTGGGATCAGTCTCCAGGGCCAGGCTGAAGTGCCTGGCCGCCTCCTCGAGGCTCCCCTGGCGGGCCAGGGCGATGCCCAGGTTGTTGTGGGCCTCTGCGAAGTTGGGATTGGCCTTGAGGGCCAGGCGGAAATGCCCGACGGCCCTCTTCCACTCTCCCCGCCTGTAGAAGAGGAGCCCCAGGTTGTTCTGGGCCTCCTCCATCCCAGGATCGAGCTCGGCGGCCCTGCTGAGGTGGAAGAGGGCCTCTTCCTCTTGGCCCTGCTCGTAGAGGCCGGCCCCGAAGTCGTTGTGGAGGATCGCGGGGGTCTCGCGCAGGCTCCTGCGGGCCAGGAGACGCTCGAGGTAGATCCTGGAGACCCGGTCCAGGGGGTTGATCCGGAGCTGGGCCTTGAAACGCTCGATGGCCTCTCCGGTCCGGCCCTTTTCCAGCAAGGCCGCGCCCAGGTTGGCGTGGGCCACGAAGGAGGCCGGGTCCACGGAGAGGGTGCGGGTCCAGAGGCTCTCCGAGTCCCGCCAGACCCTCATCTGGGAGCGGCTTGCGGGCGCTAGAAACCCCAGGGCCGCGGGGGGGGCTGCCAGGGCCAAGGCCCTGAGAGGCCCGGCCCAGAGCCTTTCCAGGCCTGCCGCCAGGAGAGGGACCAAGCCCAGGCAGGCCAGATAGGCGTAGTGGTTGGAGAGGAGCAGCGGCCCCTGCTGGGTGAAGGCCACGGTCGGGCCTATGCCCGCCAGGTAGCTTGCCCAGGCGGCCAGGGCCCAGGGCGCTTTCCGCCGCCATAGGACCAGGGCCATGCTGAGGGCGAGGACCAGGACGGCCTCCAGCCCCAGGGGCCAGGGGGGATTGGAGGAGGGGCTGTAGTAGGCGATGAGATTGCTCGGGATGAGGAGCTTGCCCAGGTAGAAGAGGACCCTGGCCGAGGCCTCCCCCGGGGAGGAGATCGGGAAGTGGGTGCCCAGGCCCTTGGCATGAGCCATGGCCAGGGCCACTCCCGCCGCCAGGAGCAGGAAGGGGACTTTTTCGAGCCATACCCGCCTGGCTCCGCGAGAAAGCCAGTCCCTGGGCCCTCCCAGGCGCCTCAAGGGGTAGAAGTCCAGAATGACCAGGACCAGGGGGAGGCTGATCCCCTTCCAGCGGGAGAGGCTGGAGAGGAGGAAGAAGCTCCAGGAGGCCAGAAGCCAGGGGGAGGACCCTGGCGACTTCAGGTAGGCGAGGAGGGCGGCCAGAAAGAAGCTCGTGGCCAGGAGGTCCGGCATGGCCGTGACCCAGGCCGCGGCCTGGACCTGGAGGGGATGGAGGGCCCACAGGAGGCAGGCCAGGGCGCAGGAGACAAGGCGCGATCCCTCCTGGCGCCTTGTCGGAGCCGAGAGGTCCATGAGCCTGAGGGCAGTCCAGAAGAGCAGGCCCGAGTTTGCGGCATGGAGCAGGAGCGAGGCCATGTGGAAGCCGAAGGGGCGCAGGCCCTGGAGGGAATGGAGGCAGGCATAGAGGAGCCAGCCCAGGGGCTGGTAGGTGGTCATATAGGTGCTGGTGAGCATCCACCTGATGTTCGGCCAGGAGAGGCCGCGCAGGAAGTGGTTGTTGAGGAGGAGATAGGGCTCGTCCCAGTTGACGAAGCGGTTTTGAAGGACAGGGAGGTAGAACAAGAAGACGACGGCCCCCACCCCCAGGCAGGCCAGGCGCTTGAGAGCCCCTTGCCCCTTCACGGCCCCCAGGGCTCCAGCACGGGGGCGAGATGATCGAGGGTGCGCTGGGTCGCGCCCTTCAAGCCCTCCGCTGTCCTCCTCGCCAGCTCCCCCAGTCCGGAGAGCCCAGGGTCCGAGAGAAGCTCCTGGAGGAGGCGGGAGAGCTCCGAAGCCCCGGCCACCCGGAAGCCGCAGCCGGCCTCCTCCAGGAGCCTGGCCGTCTCCTCGGTGTGGAAGGTGTGGGGACCGAAGAGCACCGGGGAGCCGGCGATCGCGGGCTCAAGGAGGTTGTGGCCTCCCACCGGGACCAGGGTCCCGCCCACGAAGGAGACCGAGGCCAGGGCGTAGAGCTGGGGGAGGACTCCCAGGCGGTCCACCAGAAGGCAGTCCGCCCCCGGGGAGGGGGAGGACCAGGGGACGAGGCTCAGCCCCATCCTTCTCAGGGACTCGGCGGCCTGGGCCGAGCGCTCCACGTGGCGCGGGGCGAGTACCAGCTTGAGTCCCGGATGCCGCTCCCGGGCCTGGAAATAGGCCCGGGCAAGGATCTCCTCCTCCATCGGGTGGGTGCTTCCGGCCACGAAGAGGGTCCCCTGCCAGCCCAGGCTCTCCAGGACCTGCCTGGCCTGGGCCGGGTCAGTGGAGGCAAGGCGGTCGTATTTCATGTTCCCGGTGACCCGCAGGCTTGCCGGCTCAGCTCCCAGGGCCAGGAAGCGCTTCCGGTCAGCCTCGCTCTGGACCCCCAGGCTCCTGAAGCGCTTGAGGAAACTCCGCGCCAGGGGGGAGAAGGGGCGGTAGCGCCTGAAAGCCTCCTCGGAGAGCCTGCCGTTGACCAGGCCCAGGCGCAATCCGCGGCGGAAGGCGAGCTCGATCATGTGCGGCCAGAGCTCGGTTTCCACCACGAGCAGGGCGGAGGGATGGGAGGAGCGGATGAAGCGGCTGACGGCCGGAAAGCAGTCCAGGGGGGCCAGGACAGCCAAGTCCGGCCGAAGGCTGCTCGCCCTGTCGCGGCCGGCCCTGGTGGAGCAGGTGAAGACCACGGCCGGGGCTTTCGGCAGGCGGCGCAGGGCCTCCAGGAGCCCCTGGCAGGCCGAGACCTCCCCGGCGGAGGCCGCGTGGATCCAGAGGACCTCGCGCCTGGAAAGCCTCCGGACCTGCTCCGAGCTCAAGAACCCCAGGCGCTCCCGAAGCTCCTCCCCGAGGCTCAAGAGGATGCGCCGCCTGGGGGAGAGGAGGAATCTGGCGAGGACCAGCAATGCCGCGAAAGGGAAGAGAAGGTTTTCCAGTAGAAGGACGAGCAGGTTCATTGTCCGCCTGTCCTCTCTGACAACAGTGCGGGAGGCGGACAATGATTCTCTTTCATATCCCCCCTACTCCTGACCCTCTCCCCCTCAAGGGGGCGAGGGAAGGCG
>CAYLZQ010000010.1:0-13323 GCA_964388045.1 uncultured Elusimicrobia bacterium
CCGGATTCCGGGCTTACACTTAAGTCAGTGGAGGGGCAAATGAAAATGAGAGACCTCGAGATGAGGGGATACCGCAGGCTGAGCGCGGATGAGATGTCCAGGCTTCCGGGGGGCGATTGGCTGACAGCACTCGGGCTTTGGGGGTTGACGATAGGGCAGGTGGGGGGTCTAGGACAAGGTTGGGTTGGTAATGGAGTATGGACTGGTTTCGCTGTGAAGGCCTATGAAGAGACAGGCGAGGCTCCACCGCAGGAGGGAGGCGCTCACGCCAGGTTCTGGCTCTAAGATTTACTAGCGCGCGCAGTGAAGCAAGGTCTGCGCGCGCTGTTGGTCGCAGCAAGGGAGAGCCCTAGGGCTCTCCCTTGGTATTCTCCAGGTCGTTAGACCTAGCCTGCCATAGACCCATTGCCTGTTCTTTCCTGAGCCTTTGGGCCCTCTGCCTGGCCCAAGCCGCCTTCATATAATCCAAGCCTGGAGGTGGCATATGATCTGGACGAAAGCATCCGCTCTTGGGCTGGCCCTGAGCCTTGTCCATTCCTCGGCTCTTCCTGTTTCCGCAGCCCTGTTCAGAGGCTCCCGCGCAGCAGGGGCCCATGGGATTGCCGGCCGAGGGGCTCGAAGTCTTCCCAAGCTCCAGGTCGCGGCCTTGCCTGGCTTCGCGATCCCCACTGCCGGCCTCCAGGGGAGCTCACTTGAGCCTGGAGCCAAGGCGAGCCTTCCCGGGCTTTCTCTTACCAAGACCGCGGCGGCGATTCCTGGATCAGCTCCAGGAGCCCAGGGGGCCAGGCCGGAGAAGCCGGCTGGGGAGACCCTCCGGAGGATGGGAGAGGAGCTTCCTTTTCTTTCAACCCAGGAGGCCTCGAAGGCAGGGGCTGAGCTGGGCCGCTATTACATGGGAGGCAAGAGGCTCCCCCAGGAAGGACTTTCCGTCCCTGCCGGAGGCCAAGGGGTCGCCCCTCTCAAGTCCTTGGGTACTATCCGCAAGACCCTGGACTCGGGGGATGACTGGGATGAGCTCCCTGCGCCGGCAGGCAGGCCTTCGCCGGAAACCGCGAAGCCAAGCCCCTGGTCCCAGAGGGCCAGCAGGGCCCTGGGCTTGGCGAGCCTGGCCCTGGCAACTGCCCCGCTCCTGATCGTCTCAGCCCTGCCTTCCGGGTTCTTGGGGCTGGGGATGGCCCAGTCCCTGGGGCTTGCTGGTTTCGCTTTGGGGGCCGTCTTAGGCATCAGCCTCGGCAAGGACCTCCTGGAGCGGTTCGAGGCGAGCGGGAGGGCCTTCTCAGGAGGAATGGCCCTGAGCCTCCTGGGTGGGGGGCTCTTGGGCGCCGCGGCAGGGGCCAGCTTGGCTGCCTGGTCCGCCTGGGCCTCCGCCCTGGTGCTCTCGGGGATAGGGGCCATGGACTTCTTTCTGAGCCGGACAGGCTCCTCGGGCAAGCCTGTCCTGGCTCCAGGTCTTAGTCCAGCAAGCTCCAAGCCCTCCCTCTTCCAGGTGACGGAGTCAGGGGGCAAGTACAGGCTCAGGATCTCCAAGGAGCAGCTTGAAAAGCCCTACCTCCTCTCAGCCACTGTCGAGAGGGGGCTTGGCAGCAGCCTGCTGCTGGCCCCTTTGCAGTCCGGGGAGTTTCTCTGGTACTTCCGGCGCTCCGGGGGCGTGGTGGAACTGGCGGCCAAGAGGACGGACTACAGGGCCAGGGAGGGCAGCCCGATGGCGCGAGCGATCGAGCACTCCATCCCTGATCCCGTGAAGGCCTCGGCCAAGATCCTGGAGGAGGATTCCGCCTCCGGGAGCGTGACCATCGAGCTGGACTCCCTCTTCCTCAAGGACCTCTCGGAGCTTGGCTTCTGGCTCGCGGCCGGGGGCTATACGATAGACTCCTCCCAGAGCCGAGTGGAGGAAGTGAGGCCCTACCCCAGGAACGTGGAGATACGCTCCCGCCTGATGCTCTCCAGCGCCAAGTCCTGGAGGCCCGCGGGCGTTCCCATTGTGATCCGCTACAGCCTCTCGGAGCTCCCGGAGGGGGACTACAGGCCCAGGCAGGCCGACGACAGGATCGGCTATTTCACGACGGATTTCCAGGACTGGAGCGACGACCAGAAGAGGGACTTGGACGTCCACTACGTGAACCGCTGGAAGCTGGAGAAGCAGGACCCGAAGGCCGAGCTCTCCCCGGTCAAGGAGCCCATCGTCTTCTGGCTTGAGGACACCATCCCTGAGGATTACAGGGAGGCGGTGGCCAGGGGGATACTGGCCTGGAACAAGGCCTTCGAGAGGATCGGGTTCAAGGACGCTGTCGTGGTCAGGCAGCAGCCCAAGAAAGAGGCCCCCTCTGCCAGGTCCTTCCTCGCCAGGGTGCCCGGGCTCTCCTGGCTTTCCAAGGCCAAGAAGGGCGGGGAGGAGGACTTCGACCCTGCTGACTCGCGCTTCAACGTGATCCGGTGGTTTTTGGCCACGGACGGGGACCTGGCCATGGGCCCCTCCAGGGCCAACCCCCTGACCGGCCAGATCTACAACGCCGGGGTGAGCTTCGCGGCCGGCATGGTCCGGATGGGCGACATCCTCAAGCTCGCCCACCCGGGGAAGTCCGGCAGGGAGGAGGGCTCCCACAGGCATCCCTACGGCTGCGGCTACGCCCAGGAGGCAGCCAGGCAGGCGGCCCTGGCCTACGCCGTGCTTGCGGCCAGGGAGGGCTTCTCCCCGGAGGAGAAGAGGCGGTTCGTCAACGACTTCGTCACCGACGTCATGATCCACGAGATAGGCCATACCCTGGGCCTGCGCCACAACTTCCGAGCCAGCGCCTGGCTCACCCCCCAGGAGCTCTCGGAGGCCAAGGGAGTGATCTCCGGCTCGGTCATGGACTACAACGCCCCGAACATCGCCCCTCCAGGCCGCAAGCAGGGCTCCTTCTGGCAGACAGAGCTGGGACCTTACGACACCTGGGCCATCGAGTACGGCTACAGGGACTTCCCTGACCTTGCCCCTCAGGAGGAGAGCCAGGCCCTGGCCAGGATAGCCTCCAGGGCCGGGGAGCCTGGGCTGGCCTATGCCACTGACGAGGACGTGACAGGCATGGATCCCCTGAGCCAGCGCTGGGACCTGGGAGCGGACCCACTGGAGTTCGCCCGGGGACGCGCGGCCCTGGTCAGGGAGTTCTGGAAGGGCCTGGAGCGCAGGCAGCCCTCATCGGAGGAGGGCTTCCAGGAATTGCGCAAGGCCTACGCCCTGGGCTGGGGGCAATACTACAGGGCGGTCTCCATAGCGGCGAGATTCGTGGGCGGGATCCATTTCCACAGGAGCCGCCCCGGGGATCCCGGGGGAAAGCTCCCCTACGAGCCCGTGCCCGCCTCCAAGCAGGAAGAGGCCATGGATTTCCTGGAGAAGCTGGTCTTCTCGGATGATCCCTTTGAGCTTTCACCCGAGTTCATCAGGAAGCTCGCGCCCCAGAGGCAGCCCAGCGTGGACAAGCCCTGGACTGACCTGGACCTGGGGCATGTCCCCTTTCAGCAATGGGTCCTGCGGATCCGGGGCGCGGCCCTCGAGCCTCTCCTGGACCCCGCCACCCTGGAGCGCCTGGTGGAGGCCAGGAACATGGCGGCCGATGGCGAGGAGCCCTTCACGGTCCGGGAGCTCTTTGCGAGGCTCGCCGGATCCATCTGGAGCGAGATCCTGGGGGGTAAAAAAGCAGGGGCCATCTCAGCCTGGCGCAGGGACCTCCAGCAGGAGCATGTCTCCAGGCTCCTGGGGGTCGCCTCCGGAAAAGCGAAAACCCAGGACTTCCTCGGGCTTGAGACCGAGGCGAGGGTGGCTGGAGAGGCCTCGGCCCTGGCGCGCAAGAGCCTGCTTGAGCTTGGCCGGAGCATCAAGAGAGCCCTCAAGGGCAGGTGGGACAAGGAGAGCCGGGCCCACCTGGAGGGGACCCTGGCCAGGATCAAGGACAAGCTGGAGTGAGGAGTCCGCCGTTTCTAGCCCCGGCACAGACGCGGCTGAGGAAATCCTCAGCGTCTAGAGCCTGTTCAAGAGCATCCGAGGAGTCAGAATGGGGATGCCGCGAAAGGCCTCCAGCCTCAGCAGATGCTTGTCGCCGCTGACGACGAAGTCCGCCGCGCCGGCCAGGGCGCACTCGAGAAACATGTCGTCCGCCGGATCCTCCGGGATGGCGCGGACCCGGACGGCGGGTGAAAGGATCTCCGCCCGCTTGGGGTCGGCGAAGAGAGCCTCCAGGAGATCCATGTCCTCGACCGGGACCGCGAAGCGCGACAAGACGGAAAAGTACTCGGTCAAGATGGCTGGGCTCAGGAGCAGCTTGATGCGCCCGCTCCGGCAAGCCTTCAATATCCTCCGCGGCGGCCCGCCCCAAAGGCTCGAGACGACCACGTTCGTGTCCGCCACGATCCGCACTGGGCTTTAGGCCTTGCGGACTTCAGCGACCAGCCGCTCGACGTCGCCTCGCCGGTAGCCGGCCTTCCGGGCCGCCTGGCGCAGGCGGCCCCAAAGGGCGTCGAACTCCTTCCAGGCCTGGTCCGGATCCAAGGAGCGCAGGACAGCGATCGGCTGCCCCCTGCGGGTGATGATGACAGGCCCCCTTTTGAGGGTCAGCGCCAGGATCCTGGCTGTTTCCACCTTGAGGGCCCTGACGTTGGCGAAATGCATGGCTCCTCCTTGTAGGCCATGTGGGCTACAAAATCATTATACCCCCGCCCGCCTGTTTCGTCAAGGGAAGTAAGCGGTTGCAAAAGTTTACAGAAGTTTTCTGGAAATTCCCGGCTTCTCCCGTTATACTCAACTCGAAACCATGGGGATGGTTTGGGAGGGGCAAATGGTTCCAATCAATGACGTGAGCTCGGTCCGGAGCCTGGGAGCGGAGGAGATGGGAATCGTGAAGGGCGGGATCGGCCGGGGCGGCTATTCGCTTCCGGTAGTGGCTTCCCGGAATCCTCACTTCGACGAGGCCTACGTCCTCAAGGCGAATGCTCGCATGAGAACTTACTTATACTACGACGCGGCCAGGGTTTCCAAGCTCGAGGTCTCCTACAAGCTCTGGCAGCCTGTCAGGCTTTCCTCGGTGTACTCGGTGAAGCTGGCGGCCGAGCGGGCCTAGGTCCTGGGCCGGGAAAAATCTTAGGGGAGGGCCTCGTTCACCCTCCCCTAGGAAGGCCCGGCATAGACGCGGCTACGGCATGGTGAGCCCGCGGAGCTTGCGGAAGGGGGAGCCGGAGGGAAGGGCGTTTAGGGCAGCATGCGCTTGATCTGCCTTTGGAGAACAGGGATCTTGCGCCGGACGATGTCCCAGACTATTTCCACGTCGATGCCGAAATACTCATGGATCAGGATGTCCCGCAAGCCGGCCATTTTCCTCCACTCGACCTTGGGATGCCTCTGCCGCTCGTTTCGGGGGACATTCTTGGCCGCTTCGCCGATCACCTCGAGGTTGCGGACCACGGCGTCTATGGTCTTCCTGTCCTTCGCAAACCGCATGAAGGAAAGCCCGGTGGTGTACCGGCGTATGCGCTGGGCCGCCTCCAGGATGTCCTCGAGATAGACCTTAGAATCCCGGGACATAAACCGCCTCGCGGAGGATGGCGGGGCGAAGCCTCGGCTTGATCGCGTCGGCAAGCACGAGATCGATCTCGCGCCGGAAGAGGCGCTCCAGGTAGGCCTTCAGCCCCATGTAGGAGTCGAAGGATTTCCTCTCGAACTCCACTACGAAGTCAATGTCGCTGGACCGGCCGGCCCTGCCGCGCGCGCGCGACCCGAAGAGTCCGAGGCGCCTGACCCCGAAGCGGCGTATGGGGGCGCGGCGCTCCACGAGCTTGCTCAGTATCTCCTCGCGGGCTGTCTTCATCCGGCGGGACTCAATAGTACCATTTCAGGGAGACAAGAGCAGCCCTCAGGACGGCATGGTGAGCCCGCGGAGCTTGCGGAAGGGGTCCAGGAAGAACAGCAGCAGCCTTCTCTTCTCGGTCACTATCTCGGTCTTGCCGCTCAGGCCGGGGCGGATGGCGCGCCTGCCCCAGGGGCCCTCGTAAAAGGGCCTTGAGAAGTCCGCGATCACGCGGTAGTAGCGGCCCAGGAGGGGGTCCTGCTCCGCGTCCGGGGAGATGCGGGTGATCCTGCCCTTGAGGGCCCCGTAGTCCTGGAAGGGGAAGGCCTCGAGCTTGTGCTTGCAGGAGTAGCCCGTCTTGATCTTGGAGATGTCCTTGTTCAAGACCTTGAGCTCCATGACCAGGGGGGTGTCTGCCGGGATCACGGTGGCCAGGACCTCCGAGGGGGAGATCACCTGGTTGGGGTTGACGACCTTGAGCAGGGCGAGGATGCCGGTGGCCGGCGAGGTGACGGTCATCTGGGCCTCTCCGGCCCTGGCCACCTCGATCTCTGAGCGGAGCTGCTCGAGCTTGCGGGTGGTGGTCTCGTGCTCCTTTTTCTTCGCGATGAACTCGAGCCTTGAGATCACCCCCGACTTTGAGAGGTCCTCGTAGGTCGCGAGCTCGGCCTCGAGCAGGGAGAGGAGGGACTTGGTGTTCTCGTACTCGGTCCTGGCCTTGAGGAGCTGGCTGCCCTGCTCGAGAGCCTCCATCCGGATCAGGGCCTCGCCCCTGCGCACGGACTGGCCCTCCGCGACCAGGATCTCGGAGACCACCCCCCCGCGGGCGGCCTGGACCTTGGCGGCCTGGCCCAGGGGGATGATGCTCCCCTCCGCGGTCACCACCACCTCGACCTTGCTCCAATAGGCCCAGCCCAGGAGGCAGGAGCAGAGGGCTATGATGAGGTAGATGAGCCCCCGGCCCAGGATGGGGGGGATGGGCTCCAGGCCCTCGTACTCCGGGGCCGGGGGACGGAGGGGCTCCTGGGCCTGCTCCTGGCTCTCCATCAGGCCTCCAGTTGCTGGCTGACCAGGTGGAAGTAGAGCCCGCGCTTCTCCATGAGCTCCCGGTGGCTTCCCGACTCGACGAGCCAGCCCTGGTCCAGCACGAAGATGACGTCGGCCTCCCTCACCGTTGAGAGCCTGTGGGCGATCATCAGGGTCGTCCTGCCCTTGAGGATCCCGGCTATGTTCTTCTGGATGGCCCGCTCGGACTCGGTGTCGAGGGAGCTTGTGGCCTCGTCGAAGATCAGGATCCTGGGATCCCTCAGGATCGCCCGGGCGATGGCGACCCTCTGCCTCTGGCCCCCTGAGAGGGCGACCCCCCTCTCCCCCACCGGGGTATCGTAGCCCAGGGGCATCTCCGAGACGAAGTCGTGGGCCCCTGCGATCCTGGCCGCCTCCACGACCCTCTCGAAGGGGACCTCCCCGTCTCCGAGGGCGATGTTTTCACGGATCGTCCCGCTGAAGAGGAAGGCCTCCTGTGGGACCACCCCCATCTGCCTGCGCAGCCCCCCGGGGGAGAGGGCGGCGAGGTCATGGCCGTCCACGAGGATTTTGCCCTGGCTGGGGAGGTAGAGCCTGAGGATGAGCTTGGCCAGAGTGGTCTTTCCCGCCCCGCTTCTTCCCACCAGGGCCGCTGTCTTTCCCTCCGGGAGCTCCAGGCTCACGTTCTTGAGCACCCCCTTCTTGTCAGAGGGGTGGTAGCGGAAGAAGACTCCCTCGAAGCGCACCTGGCCCTTCAAGGGGGGGGCGGGAAGGAGGGGGTGGCGGCGGGGGTTCTCCTCGGGCTCGGAATCGAAGACGTCGTTCAAACGCTCGATCGCGATCAGGACCGCCTGGGCCTCCCCCCAGGAGTTGACGAGCCGGGTCAGCGGCCCGAAGACGCTGCCCACCAGGACGTTGAAGGCCATGAGCTGCCCCACTGTGAGCTCCCCCTTGATCACCTGGTGGGCTCCGTACCAGAGAAGGAGGGTTCCGCTCAGGGTTGAGAGAAGCCCCCCGGCGGACTCCGAGACCAGCTCCACCATCCCCCCCTTGAAGCCCGAGCGCACGCTGCGGCCGAAGAGGGCGTTCCACTTCCAGAGGGCCGGGGTCTCGATGGCCATGGACTTCAGGGTCGCTATTCCAGCCACGGCCTCGATCCCGTAGGAGGCGCTCTCGGTGCGCTTGAGGAAGATCTCCTGGCTGACCCGCTTCATGACCGAGGTGTAGACCGCGGTCAGGGCCGCGAAGAGCGGGAAGAAGGCCAGGGCGACCGCGGTGAGCTTGAGGTTGTAGATCATCATCAGGGAGAGGTAGACCAGGGTCATGAGGACGTCCAGGATCAGGGCGGGCAGGAGGTGCGTGATCATGGAGCGTATCTTCTCGTTTTCCTCGATCCGGGAGGTGACGTCCCCGACCTTGCGCCTCTCGAAGAACCGGATGGGGAGGCTGAGGGCGTGCTGGAAGAACTGGCTGATGAGGGACTGGTCTATGCGCAGGCCCATGTGGACCAGGAGGTACTGGCGCAGGGCCGAGGTCAGGATCTGGAAGAAGGCGACCAGGAGCATTCCGACCAGGAGGAGGTTGAGCATGGGGACGCTGGCGTGCACCAGGACCTGGTCCACGATGGTCTGGGTGAAGACCGGGCTGGCCAGGCCCAGGATGTTGATCACCAGGGAGCAGAGGAATATCTCGGCCAGGAGGGCCCTGTAGGGCTTGAGCAGCGGCAGCCAGCGGGTGAGGGAGCCCCGGACAGGCTCCTGGGCGTAGATCTTGTCCGTGGGGGTGAGGAGGAGTATCCTCCCTGTCCAGCCCTTGTCGAACTCGGAGAGGCTCATTTCCCTGAGGCCCAGGGCCGGATCGGCCACGGAGACCTTCTCCCCCCGGACCGCGGTGACCACCACGAAATGGAAGCCTCCCCAGTGGGCGATGGCCGGGAGGGGGAACTTCTCCAGGTAGTGCCTGGAGGCCAGCATCCCCTGGGTGAGGTAGCCCAGCTTCTGGGCCCCCTCGGCCACGGCGAGCATTGTCGTGCCCTCGCGAGTGACGTTCACCAGGTCCCTGAGCCTGCCCAGGGTGGTCTCCACCCCGTAGAACTTGGAGATCATGGCCAGGCAGGCCGCCCCGCAGTCGGTCTGGTCGTGCTGGCGCACCCAGGGAAACCTCCGCCTCCTGCGGCGCAGGCTCAGGGAGGACTCCACGGCAAGGGGCTCGTAGCGTGGGGCCAGGGGGGCCCCGGGGGCGGGCTCGGCGCCGGCCAGGCGCGCCAGGAGCCTGGGGAGGTCCTCCCTGAGCTCCTGGGAGAGGCCGAGGGCCTTCTGGAAGTCCTTTCGGGTCAGCGAGAGGACCTCGGTGGGCTCCAGGGTGGTCGCTGTCGCGGCCATGGGCTTTTCGCTCAAGAGGGCCCCGGCCCCCAGGGTGCCTCCCTCCCGCACCAGGTCCAGGACCTTGGGCTCCGGGGCTTGCGGCTTGGTGAGCAGGACCTTCCCGGACAGGACGAGGTAGAACTTCTCGCCGGCCTCCCCGGCCCGGAAGATCACCTCCCCCGGCTTGCAGCTCTCGGGCTCAAAGAGGCCCAGGAACTCCCGGAGCGCGCGGGCCGCGATGGGCTTCTCCGAGAGCTGCTTGAGGAGGTTGCGCACCGGGGCGCGAGCCAGGCGCTCGAGGACCTCGCGCAGATCCTTTTTCTCCTCCAGGAAGGCCTGGAAGGCCTCGCGCGCAAGCCTCAGGGCCATGGCCTCCTCGCTGGCGCGGACTGTCTGCAGGGACTTGAGCCTGGAGAGGAGAGCCTCCTCGCCGAAGCAGGCCCCTGGCTCCAGGAAGCCCAGGGTGAGCTCCCTGCCCGCCTGGTCCTTTCCCACCAGCCTGGCTCTTCCTGAGACTAGGAGGAAAAGCCCCTGGGCCTCCTCCCCCTCGCGGCAGAGGGCCTGGCCCACTTCCAGGGAGAGAGGCTCAAGGCGCTCCGCGAGCCGCCCGAGATCCTCCTCCTCCAAGCCCCAGAGGAGGGGGGTCTTGCGGAGCAGGGCGAGGGTCTCTGAGGAGCTGGGAGATGCCATGGGAAAAGCAGCGGCGACCGCAGAATTCTAACAGTTCGGCCCATCCCCGTCAACGTATGGCGAATTCCTTGGCGTGTATACTACAATCCCTTCATATGCCCCTGGGCCTTAGCGACCCCCTGCCTCCCCTGCGCCAGGCCCTGGAGGCAGTCCCGGTGGAGCAGGACGGCAAGCCCCTCTTCCTGCTCCGGGACCTGGAGGATCTCACCAGGGAGGGGCTGGCCCTTTCCCCCGGGGGGATGGCCCTGGCCGCCATGCTCGACGGAAGGCGCAGCGCCTCCGAGCTCGTGGGGCTCTACGCCAAGAGCACCGGGCATTTCCTCAAGGCCGAGGAGGTCCTGGACCTGGTGAACAGGCTCGAGCAGGCCCTGCTGCTCGAGACCCCTGAGGTCGCGCGCCGCAGGCAGGTCCTCCTGCGAGAGTTCCTGGAGAGCCCTGTGAGAAAGGCCGTTTTCCAGGGCCTGGCCTACCCCCGGGAGCCCCTGGAGCTTTCCGGAGTCCTTGGCCGCTTCTTCCAGGACCCCAAGGGACCTGGGAAGGAGGCGGCCTCCAAGCCCCTTGCCCCTCCTCCCCTTGGCCTGGTGAGCCCGCACATAGACTTGAACCGGGGAGGACCGGCCTACGCCTGGGCCTACCAGGCCCTGTCTGAATCCAGCCCCCCGGACGCTGTCGTGGCCCTGGGGGTGAGCCACATGTCCCCGAACTCCCCCTGGGCCATGACCCGCAAGTCTTATGAGACCCCCTACGGGGCGCTCTCTGTCCACGAGGGCCTCTACCAGGAGATCAGGGCCTGCCTCTGGTACGACCCAGCGGACGACGAGTGGGCCCACAGGACGGAGCATTCCCTCGAGTTTCAGGCCCTGTGGCTGCGCTACCTCTGGCGGGAGAGGACCCCTCCCTGGGTCCCAATCCTCTGCTCCTCCTTCGAGCGCTTCTGCCCGGACAAGCCTCCCTCGGGCGTCCCCACGGTGGAGGAGGCCATCCTCGGGATCGCGGAGAGGCTCAAAAAGCGCGTGGCCGCGGGCGAAATGCTGCTCATCCTGGCCGGGGTGGACCTGAGCCATTACGGCCCCCGCTTCGGGGACGAGGAGGAGATCACCCCGGAGGTGGAGAAGAGGGTGGAGGCCGAGGACCGCAGGTCCCTGGAGCACGCCCTCAGGCTCGAGGCGGAGGAGTTCTACCTCTCGGTGGTCTCCGGGGGGTAATAGAGGAAAGTCTGCGGGCTCTCGGCCCTCTACACCGGCCTGCGCCTGATGAAGGCCCTGGCTCCCCGATCCCCTGCCGGAAGGCTCCTGGCCTATGCCCAGGCCCCGGACCCGGCCGGGGGCCTTGTCTCCTTCGCCAGCGCCATCTTCCCTGCCTCCTCTTGAGGGCCGCCCTCGATTTTAGCTAGAATCCCCGCATGGCGATCGAGCAGACCCTGGTCCTCCTCAAGCCGGACGGACTGGCCCGGAGGCTCACCGGCCTGACCATAGACCGCCTGGACTCTGCCGGCCTGGAGCTGGTGGCGGCCAGGATGGTGAGCGTCTCCGAGGCTCTGGCCCGGGAGCATTACAAGTTCCTCTCGGACAAGCCCTTCTTCCCGAACCTCATCAGGTACATCCGAGGGGAGTTCCACGGATACGCGGACAGCCGGGTCCTGGCCATGGTCTACCGGGGGGAGGGGGCGATCGCCAGGGTGCGCGAGATCGCGGGAGCGACCAACCCCGAGCAGGCGGCCCCGGGCACGATCCGCGGCTCCTTCGGCCGCATCACCACCTCGGGCCAGTTCGAGAACGTCCTGCACGCCTCCTCGGACCCCTCCGAGGCCGAGAGGGAGATCATGCTCTGGTTCAAGCCCGAGGAGATACTGGAAGCCCCTAAGGGCTCGTTAAGAAATAACTGACATGTTTTTGGACGCCGATGCATCCCGTCTGGCTGCGTTGTTCGTCGCTCACATACCGACCGGTATGCTCGCTCCTCACGCCTTGCCATACGGGTGCCTCGACGCCCAAAATTCACGCATTTATTTCCTAACGAGCCCTAAGCCGCTCCCGGTTGCGAAATCGAGGTGAGGCCTCTTTGCCTGCTGGCCCTCCTGGCCGCAGGTCCCTCCTTCGCCGATGCCCAGGACCTGCCTGGCTCGGCCGTGGAGCTCAAGACCCGGGACGGCTGGACCCTCAAGGCCAGGCACCTCCCCGGCAAGGGCCTGACCTTCATCCTGCTTCACTCCCGGGGCAGGCGCAGGGAGGATTGGCTGCGCCTGGCCCGCGCCCTCTCCAGGGCCGGCCACGGCGCCCTGGGCCTGGACCTGAGGGGGCACGGGGAGAGCACCCTGGGGCCGGAGGGGCAGAGCCTCACCTGGAGGAAGTTCAAGGCCACCAGGGCCGAGAACGACTACGCGGACATGCTCCAGGACATCCAGGCCGCCGTCGCCTACCTGACCTCCCAGGGAGTGCCCGAGGAGAGGATAGGCCTCATCGGCAACGAGGTGGGGGGCTCCCTGGCCCTTAAGTACGCGGCAGTCCACCCGCAGGTCCCGATCCTGGTCCTGCTCTCCCCTGGCATGAGCTATTCCGAGATCCCTACTGTCAACGCGATGCGCGCCTACAAGGACAGGCCCATCCTCCTGGTCTATTCCGAGCTCGACAGGACCTCGGCCAAGGCCACCCCGATCCTCTATGAGTTCGCCAGGCGCTCGGCAGGGGAGAGGAACGCGACTATTCTTGCTGTCAAGCCCTCGGGCCCCAGGCTCCTCGACTCGGAGCTCTCGCGCCGGATCGTGGACTGGATCGCAGACCCGGTCAAGGCCGCCAAGGCTCCCGCGGCCTCCTCCCCGGCTCCCACCCGGGATGGGGAGATGCCGGGGCCTCCGGAGATCATCCGGTAGTGCTTTCCGCGCCCCGCCTTTACCAACGCCTGCCCACGGAAAAGCCCAACCCGCGCTCCCGCGGCATAGACTTGAGGAGCCCCCGCGAGATCGTGCGCCTCATCAACCGCGAGGACTCTCTTGTGGCCAAGGCCGTGGCCGGGGAGGAAGTGAGGATAGCGCGGGCAGCCCAGGCCATCGCCGAGTCCCTGGCCAGGGGGGGAAGGCTGGTCCTCCTCGGGGCCGGGACCAGCGGCCGCCTGGGGGTCCTGGAGGCGGCGGAGTGCCCTCCCACCTTCAACACAAGGCCCTGGCAGATACTGGCAGCCATGGCCGGGGGCAGGAGCGCCGTTTTCCGTTCCAGGGAAGGGGCTGAGGACGACGAGGCGGCCGGAGGCCGGGCGGTCAAGGGCCTGGGGCAGGGGGACGTCGTGGTGGGGATAGCGGCCAGCGGAGTCACGCCCTACGTGCGCTCGGCCCTGCGGGAGGCCCGCAGGCGCGGCTGCCGGACCATTCTCGTCACCTCCAACCATAGGCCCCCGGACAAGGCCCAGATTACCATCGCCCCTCGCGTTGGCCC
>CAYLZQ010000010.1:13333-15041 GCA_964388045.1 uncultured Elusimicrobia bacterium
CGGCTCCACGCGCATGAAGAGCGGGACAGCGGCCAAGCTCGTGCTCAACGCCTTGACCGCAACAGCCATGATCAGGCTGGGCAAGGTCCATGACGGCTGGATGGTGGATTTGAGGCCCTCCTCCCGCAAACTCCGCCTGCGGGCCCTCAGGCTGGTCCAGGAACTGGCCCGAGTGGGCCAGGCCAGGGCGCGAGGACTGCTCAAGGCCTCGGGAGGGAGCGTCAAGCTCGCCGTGCTCATGTCAGCGGGCCTGGGTCTTTCCCAGGCCAGGGAGCGCCTGAGCGAGGCCGGGGGCTCCCTGCGCAGGGCCCTGCCCCGCTATCCTGAAGTCCTATAAAATCCTAGGTCCAAAGCCTGCTCAAAATTTCCCTTTCGGCTCATTCCCGGGCCCCATGCCCGGGCTATATAATAGGCATGGAGTGTCAACGATGCCTCGCCGGATTCCGTTTATGCGCTGGGCCTGTCCCTTTGGGCGCCATGCTCCCAGGGGGAAGGCTCCGGAGGCCTTTATCGCGAAGTAAGGAGCTGAAGAAACCGGAGACCCCCTGAGAGCGAAAGCCAGGGGGTTTTTTTAAGCCACCATGAAAAAAACAACCTCTCTGCTTTTAGCCCTGCTCATCGCAGGACTCGCCCCTGGCCCGGCAGCCTACGCCGGCGCGGGCAAGACGATCGCGGGCAACCGGACCGGCTCTAGTCCCAAGATCGTCCGGATCGTCCCGGCAGGCTCCTCGGGATTCCAGGTCTCGGGCCCTGCCTCCATTGATTCCAAGGTTCTCAGTCCCGGGACCGCGGCTTCCGACGCGGAGATCCTCAAGGGTCTCTCCGGAGCCGTCCGGACTGGGACGGACCCAGGGGCTTCCCTCCCGGTCCAGGGGGCGAAGCCTTCCTTAATATCGGGCGGCTCTCAGGATCCCGCGAAAGGCGTCGCGGAGGGGGAGAAAGACCCAGGGGCTTCCTCGCCAGGCCAGGAGTCCGCCGCCCAGGGCAACGGCCAGGATGAGGTCCGCTCTCCAGAGGCTGAGAAGGCCCAGGCCGACAAGATCTTCGAATCGGTCCGCGGAAAGACCCTGCTTCTGGTTGGGACCAGCAAATCTCGGCCATTCATCCTGGAGGAGACCAAGAGGGTGGCGGACAAGCTTGGACTCAAGCTCGTGCTCCTGGACAAGCCAGAGGCCCGCGAGCAGTCCCTCGGGGTCATTCCAGATTCCCACTTCATCCCAGCCCCGATCGCCAGCCACGACCAGGCGGACATGGAGGCGATCGTGGAGAAGGTGGCCCAATACGCCCAGGGCGCCAGGATCCACGCCGTGCTCTCCCTCTTGAACCCCTACGTGGAGCTGGCCGGAAAGATCGTGGACCGGGTGGGGGCGGCCGGAAACTCGGGGGATGCCACCAAGGCCGCGCACACCAAGTCCATAGCCCGCGAGAGGATCATGGAGGCCGCGCCGGAGGTCGCCACTCCATCCCGCGTGGTCCAAAGCCCCGAGGAGGCGCGCCGGGCTTACAGGGAGCTTGGGGGCGGGAAGTTCGTGATGAAGCCGATCCACGGCGGGGGAAGCACCCTGGTCGTGGTCAACATCGCCTCCGAGGAGTCCGCCGAGCGCGCCTGGAGAGAGATCGACTCGGGCCTCAAGGCCTTCGCCAAGCGCCCGGACGCAGGCTTCTTCATGCTCGACACCTACCCCGGCATCATGATGGAGAGGATGCT
>CAYLZQ010000011.1:0-14357 GCA_964388045.1 uncultured Elusimicrobia bacterium
CCTGGCCTCAACGAAGTCTTTAATCATCCAGAGAAGCATCCGGGTCGTATAGGGTTTCCCGTTTGCCCTGCGGACTCCGGCGTGGAAAAGCTGGTTTGCCCGGACATCCAGGTAGCAGGTGTTCGCCCGGACCCGTTTGCCGTGCTTGACGATCCAGCCGACGTCCGCCAGGACTGGGTTCATCGAGACCGCGGTGCCGCTTCTCTCGGCCATTCGGATCGCGTCGCGCTGAACCTGATCCCCCCGCCTGGCGCCCTCTCTCGCCTGCCGGTAGACCTTGAGATCGTCCTGCGAAGCGGTGGACTTCTGGAACAAATGGTAAAGAAGAGTCCTTCCCTCGGATATCTGACCTGACTTCAACTTCCGGGCGATCTCCTGGACAAGCTCCTTGAGCCTTTCGCCAAACCTCTTCTGCACGCGAGCATCCATGTTCGCGACGTCTTGTTTAGCCCGGGCGGCCGGCCTCGCCGTTTCGGCCGGAACCTTCGGAGCTCGGCCCTCCTCTTTTGCAACCCGGGTTTCCGCCCCGCCTTCTCTGGGGGCGATCCCCTCGGGCGATCTCCCTGAAACCCCCTCATACATCGCGAGGATCTTGACGATCATCTCCTGGTCCCTGACAGCCTCCTCCCATGTGCGCCTCTCCTTTTCTAGGCTCTCTCGGGCCTCGGCATCCCCCGAGGGGCCGAGTTTTTCCAGCTCCGCCTTTGTTGCCTCAAGCTTTCCCTTGAAATATTCGAGCTGGTTCTTGGCCGCCCCCGAAGTCTTGAGGCCGATGAGGGAGGCCTCGGGCCTTCCCTCGTAGACCCTTCTCAGGCGGGCTTCAAGCTCCCCTTTCCTGTAGGCCTCTACGACCTTTTTCATGTCCGCCCGGTAGGATGCTTCGGCGGAGCTCCAAGGCCGAAGAAGGCCAAGGAATTCAGCGACAGCGCGCCTGTATTGATCCAAAGAGTCTCCCTTCTTGCTGAGATCGCGGTTGAGCCCTAGTTCCGCGAGGCGGGCCTCTATGAAAAGATTGAAATCCGCCTCGAGTATGTGGGTCGGAAGCTCAGGCTTGCCCAGGAGGCGATGGGTGATCTCATGGAGGAGGGTCGCGGCAAGCTCCGTCGAGCGCATCTTTTGCCAAAGCTCAGCCGCCACATGGATCTCGGCTCCTCCCGCATGGTGCCCGTATTTCTCCCCCGCCTTCATCGTCCCATCGATCACCCATTCGAGCCCTCTCATCTTCTTAGGGTTCCAGAGTCCGCGCTCCTTGAAGTAAACCTCGATGAGCCGGAGCATGGTGCGTAGTTTCGCCAGCTCCCTCTTGGGGTCCAGGCCTGTCTTGCCGATGACAGTAAGCTTCGGATTGTAATAAGCCGTATCCAGGGTTTGTGTCCCGAAATTCAGGGCCTTCCCGGCTTCTTCCCTAAAGATCTCAGGAAAGTTTTCCCTGATATAGGCTATGGCCTCCTTGTCCTCTGCTGTGACGTCAGCCTCTTTCCCCTCCCGCATCCTTTTCTCAAGCTCGATCAGGCGGGTGAGCTCGGCGGGGTCTTCGATCTTCCTTCTCATCTCCGCATCCCCGGATCGGAAGGATGAGACTGCCGGCCCGGGTGGAGGGCGGGAGGCCTCGAGGTGGCCTTCCGGACCCTCCTCGCCCTTCCCGAGGCGCTGCGGTTTGGCGGGCAGCTTTTCTTGCCGGTAACGCTTGACGATCTGCTCCTGGTTCGCGGGGGAGCGGCTAGCAAATTCGCCAGGTGACATCCCCTTTTCCGCCAAAAAGGCGGCAAAACCTCTGTCCCTCGTCGGATCTGGAATCTTAGACTCACCTGGTGCCTCGGGTTTCCCGATCGGCCGCGTGGAGCCAGCCGTCAGCCCCTTCTGCTCGATCCTTAGGACATCGATTGGATCAAAGTTCACCAGGCGGTAGCCTCCCTGGCCGTCCGGAATAGCCTTGAAATTGGACCAGAGCCTGCTGGGATCAAAGTATGCCCGCAAGGCGGCGGGAGACATCCCCCCCGGGTCCACCTGGCGCGAGACGGCCCGATCGGCCGCATCGCCAGTCAGCTCGTCGAGGCGGTCAAGAGCCTGCTTGGCCCTGTCGGCAAGCTCCTTCGCCACCGGATCCTCTCGGCCGAATTTCTGGGTTCTTTCGGCGATCACCTCGCCAAGGGTGCTCCCCTCGACCTGCCGCATCGCAACCCCTGGGACCTTTCCGCCTTCCGTCACGACGTAGACGAACTCCATGGGAGCAAGCTCGACGCCCAAAGCCTTGAGAGCAGGGTCCAGGAGGGCTTCGTTGTTTAGCCGCACAAGCTCCCGCACCTGGGCTTCGCTCACACCCTGAACCCGGTCAAAAACCTTGACCACGCCCCCATCCCCAACCCTATAGACCGTCCCCTGAGCCCCCCGGCCCAGCTCGCTCGAGGGCTTTTCGAAACGACTTGCAGCCTCGTAGGTCTCCAGGGTTGGTGCCCTTACAGGAAGACTGCTCTGGCCACCCGGCAAAGCAGGGCCCTTCCCAGCGGCGGCGGGAGTTCCTGGAGGGGCCAATCCCGAGCTAGCAGCCTCATTCCCGACGGCTCTCCTCGCTCTAGATTGAGCGATAGCCGCCTCTGGGGCAAGGCCCGGGGCTTCGGGCGAGAAATCAGAAAGAAACATGTCGCCCATATGCTGCCCCCCAGGCGAAGCGAAATCGGAAAGCATGAAGAACGCTCCCAGCGTCGCGCTTGTCAGCCCCCGAATGGCGGCATAAAGCTTTTCAGGATCCTTGTCAACATCTTGCGAGGCGTACGCCTTATGGAATTGGCCATAGGCCAGCACCACGTCAATCCAGTCCTGCATGTCATCGTATTTTGCAAATGTCCATGCCGCGAGCTTTCCTAGCTGGCCCAACTTCGAGGCAGCCTGCATCCCGCCTATGTAAGCCCCCATGAGCACCATGGTGTTCGCGAAATCCACCCCGCCTTGGAGCGCTCCCGCCAGCCAAGGGTTCCGGGTTAGTTTCATCATCTCATCCCCCACCCTTTGTATGTTGCGGATCGAAAAGTTCATGTCCAGCGTATGCGCTCCCGGGTTGAATACATCGACTGTTCCAGTGACCCTGCCATCCTTGTCGCGGACCGGCACCTGCCTCCAGACGCTCCGGGTGGCAGGCTCGAATCCCAAGGACTTAAGGCCATCTTCGTAGCGCTGGGCATAGTCCTTAAGCGCCTCGGGCGAGGAGTAGATGGACCCCAACAGACCGCCAAAAGTCGGCGCAAGCACGCCCCAGGCCTTTTTCAGGGAGGGGTCAGAAGCAATGTAACGCCCCATCAATCCCATGTCGGCTACCACCTCCTTGGCGAGGGCATTGTCAAGGAAGTTGGTCTTGGCGCGTAGAAGCATCTCCTTGCCGAAGTCAGACTTCCCAAAGCCCGGCGCCGCCTTGGGGCCCAAGAATGCAGCTAATTGCAACTGCGCCGCGTAGTCTTGGGCCGCAAGACCCAAGGCGACCCCCGCTCCCACGACCTGAACGACTCCTGCCCCTGCCGTGAGGAGGAACGTATTGGCCGAATCGAATAGACTCGGTCCCTTATAAAGGATTTCTGTTTTCAGATTTATATTGGCCATCCGGCCTCCCTCGCCAGTCCATTGGGCGATGGAGGTCGTGCGGACAGTCTCAAGACCAGTCAGCCACCAGGTGCCTTTGGTCTCAATTTTGGTCTCGAAGATGTTGGTGACACCCCCTCCCAGATATTGCATCTGTTTTATCGCGGATAGGCCGTCATTGGAAATCCGGTTATTGACGAGCCCCACCATGGGCGCGCCCTGCGGATCAAACGCCTCCTCGAATTCAAAGAAGTGCTGGGGAAAGCCCCGCTGGGGGATGCCCCCCCCAACCTGAGCTTGGGCTGAAATATCCTTGGCTAGAAAATCCCTTTCGTAAACCATGATCCTCCCTTCATCCGCATTCAACACCACGGAAAAACCTTCCCCTTTGTACTGATTAAGCATGTCAGCCAGTTGGCTCTTTGCAGTTGGAGAATTCCAGGAGGAATAGAATTTGCTCAGATATTGAGCATTCTCCGCAGGTGTCTTGTTTTTGTCCAGAGCGACCATGGTTTTTCCGTTCTCTGTCCAGGTGCCGGCTCCCTGATAGCCGACAAAAAGGCCGTTCTGAAAATTGCGCTTAACGTCGCCGATCGCCCCTTCGATGCCCTGCGGACCATTCAAAGGCTGTGCGGCATCGTCTACATACTTGCCGGTCAACTGTCCTTTTATGATCTGTCTGTTGAAATCTTTCTCTCCCGTGCCCAAATATCCGTTTTGGATGCTTTGATTTTTGTCATTGTAAAAATGGTTGATGGGCTTTCCGTTCTGAATATTTTGGTAGACCCCTGGCGTACCTGTCTCCAGCAAACCGAATTTGATTGGGGACCCATCCTTGCTGACCAATTCTCCAGTAAATTTTCCCTGGTCGTGCTTGGCGAGAAGAACCTTCCCCTTAGAGTTTCTATGTCCTAAAGCAAGATCGCCCTTAAAGGGCGATCCGTCTTTTTTGACCAAATGGCTGGGCTTTCCATCCACATACTGGGTATCGAGTGCTTCAAACGCGGAGGGCCCCTTGCCCTGATAGGGTTTCCCATCCTTGGCGTTTATTAACGTGTCGACCCTCCCGTCCTTGTACTGCGCATCAACGCCAGCAATCCCCGAGGGCCCTTTGCCCTGGTAGAGGCTGCCGTCCTTACCGTTCACCAAAACGTCAGCCTTCCCGTCTTTGTACTGCAAATCCACTCCGGCCATCCCAGAGGACCCCCGGCCCTGATAGAGGCTGCCGTCCTTGGCATTCACCAAAACATCAGCCTTCCCGTCCTTGTACTGCAAATCCACTCCGGCAATCCCAGAGGGAGCCCGGCCCTGATAGAAGCTGCTGTCTTTGGCGTTCACCAAGACATCGGCCTTGCCGTCCTTGTACTGGAGATCAACCCCTCTCATTCCCGAAGGCGCCCTCCCCTGATACAATTTCCCATCGCTGGCGTTTACTAGTACGTCAGCCCTTCCGTCCTTGTACTGGACATCCACACCCGCAATCCCTGACGGCCCTTTCCCTTGGTAGAGGCTGCTGTCCTTACCGTTCACCAAAACGTCGGCCTTCCCGTCTTTGTACTGCAAATCCACTCCGGCCATCCCAGAGGGAAGGTGGCCCTGGTAGAGCTTTCCAGTGGCTGCGTCCACGGCTGCTGTCTCCTTGCCACCGTCAATAAGCAAATTGACGCCTTCCCCTATCTTGACAGCCCCCTTGCTTTCCGGAGTATAACCTAGGTCCTGGCCGTGGCTCACCTTCCTGAAAACGCCCTCGCCTACCTGCACGACCCCCTCGCTATTAAGCGAGTAGCCGAGGTCTTTCCCTTTTGAAGTGGCCAAGTAAACCCCGTCCCCAACCTGAACTAGCCCATTGCTGTCCTCGGTATAGCCCATGTCCTTGCCATTCTGAATCCTTTTGAATACCCTATCGCCGACCTCCACCAATCCATTGCTGTCCGGGGTATAGCCCCTGTCCTCCCCGCCCTCGATGCTCTTAAAGACGCCTGGCGCCACTTCCAGCTTGCCCGTGCTTTGTTTGGTATAGCCCTTATTCTCACCCTTCTCGACATGGATTTTCATCCCGTTCCCCACTTCGACTTCACCTGTGCTGTCCTTGGTGAAGCCCTTGCTCTCGCCTTTCTCAATGCGCAACTTCACTCCTTCGGCGACAACCAGCTCTCCTGTGCTGTCCGCCGCATATCCCATGTCCACGCCTTTCACGATCCGCCTAAATATCCCTTCCCCGATCTCTACTTTTCCATTGCTGTCGGCCGTATAACCTTCGTCCACTCCGTTGACAATCCTCCTGAAAACCCCTCGGCCGACTTGAACAACTCCATTGCTATCATGGGTGTAGCCTTTGTCAACCCCATTTTCAATATTCCGATACACGCCTTTGGCCATTTCTAGCTTGCCGCTGCCCTTATAGCCCGAGACCTGGCCATCCTTGATCCGAAAGGAAAGCCCCTCGACTCCTGTAGGAATTTCCGCCTCCAGGATCGCATGCCCGTGCTTGTCCACGAAGCCCGCAGATGCTCCGTCCACAAGCTTGAGGTGGATGCCTTCCTGGACCTGTGGGCCGGTCCCGGTAATTCCCGTTCCATGGGCATTCACGTAACGGCCCAGTTTTCCGCCTTCGATCTCCCGATACACCCCAGGAATGCCGGTCGGCATCTCCTTGCCGCTCACGATCTGGCCCTCGGCGTCCACGAATTCCCCCGTGGGCTTTCCGTCCTTGACCTTCTCGTAGACCCCCCTGAGCTCCATGGGCATCTTCCCGTCCTTGATGGGCCTGCCTTCCTCATTGACAAGGGTTTCGGTGAGTTTGCCTCCCTTGATCTCCCAGTAAAAGCCGTTGCGGCCCGTGGCTACTTTGCCAGTCTCAATGGGATTGCCCTTCTCGTCCACAAATTCTTTAGCCAGCTTTCCTCCCTCGATCTTCTGGTAAACGCCCTTGGTGCCTGTTTCCATTTTTCCCTTTTGGACGGGATTGCCCTCCTTGTCGACGAAAAGGACTTTGCCATCCTTCCCGACTTTCTGGAAGACATCCTTGTCAGCGGTCGGGCGAATGGCTTCCACGTAGTCTCCCTTCGCGTTCACGAACTTTCCGGTAAGCTGCCCGTCAGGACCTATCTCCATGTAGACGCCCTTCATTCCCGTCGGGAGCCTCCCCCCCTTGATGGGGACTCCCTTGGCGTCAACGTAGCCGTCGAGTCTTCCGTCAACAACGGCTTGGTAAATGCCCTTGACCGCGGTGGGAAGCCTGCCTGAAAGGCTTTCCCCGCCCATTGTTCCCACCGTTCTTCCGAATTCGTCAACGATGAAGGGCGCCACCTCCCCTTCAGCAGGGCTATAGGACCCGTCTATTTCGTAGTAGCAAGGCCCTCCTCCGCAACGGCCTTCGCTCCCGGGAATGGGAATGGATCCCTTCCCCTTATAACTGACCACGCGGCCATCCTCGAACCAAGCCACGACGTCTCCTCTGGCGCCTGGAACCTTTGCCCAGCCACTCGTCTGCACAAGCTTGCCGTTCTTATATTCCAGGTAGGTCTCCCCGTCCGGTGTCGTCTGCTTGATTGTCCCAAACCCCTCGTAGCCCACGAACCTGCCGTTTTCATAGACAACCATTAAGTCCCCATCCCCTACAGCCTTCTTGACCACTATTTTTCCGTTTTCCCTTCGCCAACGCTCAACGACCCTTCCTGTCTCATCGGTGACATTTTGCCATTGCAACTGCCCTTTCTCGTCGAACTTCTGGTGAATTTCTGCATCCGGAATGTCCACAACGTTTCCGTTGTCATCCAGGGTCGCGTACTGGTTCGTGATTGTTTCCGCCGCCTCGTCGCTTATGTATTCTCCAGCCTTGCCAAGGGGGGCGCCGATCAGGGACTTTCCCAAAGCTCCCATGTTGGTCCAGAAGCGGGTATCCGAGCGGCTAAGGAGTGTCCCGTCAGGGGCAAAAGACTCGGAGAGGGTGTGCTTCAAGCCCTTGGAATCCATCCAGTCCATGGAGAAGGTTTTGATCTCTCCCGCTATTTTCCCTTTCCTCCGAACCTGCTGCCGGCTGGTCGTGTAACCGAAGGGATCTGCCGTGGATCCCCAGACCTTCTTGTTGAGGCCGAAGGCGTTGCGGTGCTTGACCATGTGGCAGGCCCCTGCGTTTCCATTCTTGCAGAGCTCCCTGCAGGCCGCTTCGTCTCTCAGCTTAAAGCAGGCCCTGTGCTTTCCCCCGGTTGAAAAGCCCCCTCCCCAAGGAGAGCCGACCGCCGGTGGCCATGGCCTGGAGATGTCCGTATGGACAGGATCATCGCAGGGTGAACCGTTGCTATAAACGAGTTGCTCCGTGAAATGGTAGAGGCAGTACGTCTCAGTATACTGCGCCTCCTTGAAGACGCATTGAAGCGAGCACGGCCTGGTGGTCACGGTCGTGGTAACCGGCTTGGGATCCGCCTTCCTGACGAGCGCCTTGGTGGTCAGATCCATGGGAGAGGCCCCTGCCGAGGCTTCGAAATCCTCATCAAACCGGAACCTGATCGGCCCGAAGTCGATTCCGATGGGAGGCTTTGATAACTTGCCCTTATGCGTGAACTTGTCCGTCCGGGTCCAAGTCCCTTCGGAGTAGGGCGTTCCTGGCATGGGATATCCGGACCACCCCTCTATCCCGTGGACGAGGCTGCCTGGGCCTGGGCTTTGCCATGATGTTGGGTAGGGGGTGAGACCGACGTAAGCTGCAAGCCCGGCATGTTCCCAGGGCTGAGAGTCAGCCTTCGCTGGAAAATCCCTTCGAAACTGGGCGACTAGGGAAGTGGCTTTGACTAGGTCAGCATAAGCCGAGATTTCCTTCCAGGCTGCGTCGAGCTCGCTCCAGGAAGCCCTGATCTGCCGGTACACCCTGGCCTGGTAGTGCCTGCCCTTTATAGGATCGAGGGCTCTTCCCGAAGGCAGCTCGGAACCGGCGGCCTCGAGGCTGGAAAGGAAACCCTCTAGCTTGGTCCCGAAGTTCCTAAGAAGGCTGTCCAGCTTCTGGGAATAGCTTTTGATGGGAGTCGTTAAGACTCTCTGTATCCAAGCCGAGAGGTCTTCAGCCTTTCTCTTCGCCTTGATCGCTTCCCTGGCCGATGGGGAATCGAAGGGCGCCAGAAACTTTTCAAGGACATTGGCGATCGCCAGGATTTTCTTCTGGCGCTCGTACTCTGAGCGGGCTGTTTTTGGCATCGCTTCGCCAAAAATATCAGCCGCTTCCGGGCTTAAGATCTCCGGCCTTTCTCGGGGAGGAGAAGGTTCAGCCTTGGGAACCGGAACCACCGGGGCTGAGGGCGCAGGCGCCTGAGGCTCTTCTGGCTGCGGCTCCTCGCCCGGAGGAGGCTCGGGACCACCGGGAATCAAAAGGTCGGCATGGACAGGGCCAATGGACGCCTGGATGGCGAGGCTTAGGCTGAAAGCGCCAGAGGCAAGCTTTCTTAGCATCATTTCGCAACTCAGGTCGGGGAAGGGGGCGCCTTGAGAAAATGGGAATTCCGCTTTGTTCCCTAAAATAGTATAGGCTGTTTCCGGATACTGTCAAGTCGATTCTAAACAGTCGATTCGTGACCTGGATTTTCAGAAAAGCCAGCCCTTTTGAGCGTTGAGCTGGAGCGTTTGCAGTCTCGGCGCGAGGAGCCTGGAATCTGCTATGATGGGGAGGACATGAAACTAGCCCTTGCCCTGAGCGTGCTCCTTGCGGCGGTCTCGCAAGCCGCCCAGACCCAAAAGCCTCCGCGGCCTGAGGGGCCGAAGACCGAGGAACAGAAGGTCCTCTATAGCCTGGGAATCGCCCTGGGACGCAACGTGGCCGCCTTCCAACTGACCCCGGAGGAGCTCAGGTTCGTGAAGATGGGGCTCGAGGACAGCGTGAGGGGCAAGCCTCCCCAGGTGGACCTCAGGACCTATGGCCCGAAGATAGACGAGCTGGCCCGGACCCGCTCGGCAGCCAAGGCCAAGGCCCAGAGGGAGAAAGACAAGCCCTTCCTGGAGAAAGCAGCCAGGGAGAAGGGCGCCCAGATCCTCCCCTCTGGGGTCGTCTACGCCGAGCTCAAGGCCGGGAGCGGAGCCTCCCCCTCGGCAGAAGACACTGTCAGGGCCCACTACCGCGGGACACTCGCAGACGGCAAGGTCTTCGACAGCTCCTACGAACGCGGCCAACCCATGGACTTCGCCTTGAACCAAGTCATCCCCTGCTGGCGGGATGGGGTCCAAAAGATGAAGGTGGGCGGCAAAGCCAGGCTGATCTGCCCCTCAGAGGCGGCCTATGGGAACGTGGGCAGCGGCCCGATCCCTGGGGGAGCGGCCCTGGATTTTCAGATCGAGCTCATCGCCATCGTCAAGAAGCCTTAACCGGCCTTGGGGCCATGCCCTCGCGGATTCCGAGGATCATCCTCCTGTGCCTGCCCTGCCTCTGGGCCTGCGTGCCTCCGCCCCAGAAGGGGCAGAGCCCCTCAGTCCCCGCCCCAGCAGCCCCGGAGGCAGCTCCTCCCCTGGCGGCCGACGCCCAGATCACGACCACCCTGGTCGGCCTTCTGGAGAGCAAGGAGCGCCTGCGCGTGGATCTCTCCAAGGCAGAGGGAACCCCGATCGGGGAGATCCTGACCGTGGGCTCGCCCATAGGCTACGGCCTGCGGAACCGCTACTTGAACATCGGTGTCCCAATCGCGGAGGCCCTCTCCCGCAATGCAGACCCTGTCTTCCGCGAAAAGCTCGTGACCCTGGCGCGCTGGGACTCAAATCCAGAGACCAGAGCCGCGGCCCTGGTGGCAGTGGCCAAGGCCCAGGACGCGCGGGACCTGGACGTATTCCGCGAAGCCCTGGTGCATCTGGACCCCGCGGTCCGCTTCGGGGCCATGGAGGCCCTGCTGGTCTGGGGGCATCCTGAGAAATCCCTGCCCCTCCTGGCCGCTGCCTCTGAGAAGGACTACGAGCCGATCCTGCGGGTCTACGCCGCGGCGGGCTTGGCCCGCCTTGGGGACCCGGCCGGTCTCTACCGCCTCAGGGCCTTTCTCTCGGACGGAAGCTGGCTGGTCAGGGCCATGGCTGGCCGCTACCTTGGGGACTTCGGCAAGGCCGAGGACTACGACCACCTGCTTTCCCTCATCGGGCGCGAGGCCGGCAACGACTTCGTGGTGGCCGAGTACTGCATCGCGGCTCTCAAGCTCTTCCCGAAAAAGCAGCCATGAGAAAAGCGGCTTGGCCTATGCTCTGGGCTCTCCTCGCGGCTCCGGCAGCGACGGCCTGGGCGGCGAACGTCTCAGACCAGGCCTCCCTGCTGCAACTGGAGCCCCTCATCATCACGGCCCCGCGCCTCAAGATCCCTCCCAGGAAGGTGATAGATCCGCAGATCAACATGCACCTTTTGCGCCTCCTGCGCCAGCGCCAGGACGCCAGGCCGGACCCAAAGGAGGTGCTGGAGGCCTCGGTGGGAAACCTGATCAAGCTCGCCACCCTGACCGGCTACAACTTGAAGACCCGCTACACGGAGCTGGGCTTCCTCCTGACCGAGGGCCTGGCCGGGGTCTCGGATTTCGAGCTGGCCGGAGAGCTCGAAAAGACCGCCCGGCTGGGCAAGAACGTCCAGCTCCGCGCGGCCTCCCTGGTGGCCTTGGCCTACGCCAAGGACCAGAGATACTTGAGCCTCTTCCAGGGGGCCCTCCAGGACCCCAACGTCACCGTGCGCTTCGCGGCCCTGGAGTCCCTGCTCATCCTGGGCGGGCCAGCGGTTCAGTTCCTGGTGGCCAACGCCGCCCGCGGGGACAGCTCCCCCGCGCTCCAGGCCTTCGCCGCAGCCGGGATGTGGAGGCTGGGGGACCCCTACGGCCGGGAGATACTCCTGCGCCTGGCCCAGCACCAGGACTGGTTCGTGCGGGCCCTGGCCGTGCAATACCTGGGCGAGCTTGGAGGCCAGGAGGAGTACAGAAAGCTCATGCTGCAGCTCTCAAGGGAGGAGCAAGCGACGGTCAAGGCCGAGCTCTGCTCGGCCCTCCTGCGCCTCCAGCAGGTCCGCTAGAGAATTAAGGCAAAAGTCGTCGAGAGGGAGATGACATGAACCTGGACTTCATGAAGGCGTTGGCGCTGACCGGAGGCGACTGGGTGATTTGGGGGCTTCTCCTCTGCTCTGTCGTGGCCGTGGCCGTGATCATCGAGAGGGGGCTGGTCCTCCTGAGGGAGGAGAAGGGCTTCGGCGCCCTGCGCGAGGCCCTGCTGGCCCAGCTCGGGGGGGAGCTCGCGGTCCTGGAGAGGACCCTGGAGAGGCACAGGGGGGCGGCGGGAAGGATTTTGAAGACAGCTCTCGCCCAGGCCCACCACGGGCCCGAGGGGGTGGAAGACCTGCTCGTGGCCGCGAGCCTCGAGGAGAAGGGAAGGCTTGAGAGGAGGCTCTTGGCCCTTGGGACCCTGGGCAACAACGCCCCCTTCATAGGCCTCTTCGGAACCGTCCTGGGCGTGATTAAGGCCTTCCACGACCTCTCAGAGTCCGGGGCAGGGCCAGAGGTGGTCATGCAGGGCCTCTCAGAGGCCCTGATCGCGACAGCGGTCGGGCTTTTCGTCGCGATCCCCTGCGTCGTGGCCTACAACTACTACCAAAAGAAGGTCAAGGACCTGCTCTCTGGGACCGAGTCCCTGGGCCGCTTCCTCATGGCCCGGGTCCGCTCGGGCAGGGGCCGCTAGTGTCCATCGGCAACGAGGAAGGCCCGATCACCGGGATCAACGTCACTCCCCTGGTGGACATCATCCTCGTGGTCCTCATCATCTTCATGGCCACAGCCCCCCTGATCCACCGCCGGGCGATCAAGGTGGAGGTTCCAAAGGCGGCGCATCACGAGCGCGCGGCGACAGAGGCCCTCCAGATCGTGTTCAATGCCAGGCGCGAGATCCTGCTCGCGGGCAAGAGGGTGAGTCCCGAGGAGCTCTCAAGGCTGATCGCGGGCTATGTGGGCTCGGATCCGGGGATACACGTTTCCATGTCCGCGGACAAGGGCATCCCCTACGGGGAGATCATAGGCCTCCTGGACCTGGTGCGGGGAGCCGGGGTGAGGAAGGTGGGCCTTGAGGTGGCCAGGAAGTGACCTCTACCCTTTTTGAGCGCTGCCTGGCCGCTTCCCTGGTCTTCCATGCGGGGCTCTTCCTGTCCCTGAGGCTCCTCAAGCTCCGGGGGCCAGGCCCAGCCCTTCCAGGCCCCATCGAGATAGACCTGACCAAGCCTTTCCTGCCCGGAGGCCCTGCCAAGCTCGGGGCTCCCAAGAGGCTCATCCCCCAGGCCCCTCCGGGGCCGGCCCTCCCGGCAGAGACCGCGAAGCCCCCCGAGGTGGCGGCGCCCCAGCCTCCCAGGGAATGGGTCCTGCCTGGTCCAGAAACCAAGGACTTGGAAAAGCAGCCTGAGCCAGGGCCCACCCCTGGAGGGACCCCTGAGGGGACAGGGACAGCAGCCATGCCAGGCGGCTCGGGGGAGGGGGCAAACGTGGGGGTCCCCGGGGGGACCGGGATCGGGGGAACAGGGGCTGCCCTCCTTCGCCCACCCAGGCTCCTCAACCGGGAGGAGGTCTTGGCCAACCTCAGGCGCTTCTATCCTGAGAGCGAGCGCAGGATCGGGCGGGAGGGGACAGTGCTCCTGACCCTGCGCATCGGGCCGGACGGCACAGTGGGCCCGGTGGAGGTCGCGCAGTCAGCAGGGGCGGCCTTTGACAACGCGGCAAAGGCCGTGGCCTTCCTCATGCGCTTCGCCCCTGCTGAAGGCCAGGCAGGGCCTGTCCCGGTCAAGATCAGCCAGGCCATGGTCTTCAGGCTGACTGAAGATTGATCCACTCCAGAAATTCTGGCAAAACCCGCCTGATTTTCCTATGATGGGGGCATGAAACACTTATCGGCTCTTCTTCTGCTTTCAGCATTCGTCCTGCCTGCCGGCGCCCTTGATTTCCCAGGGGAGCGCCTGAACTCGGCCGGCTTCCGCGAGGTCGCGGAGGCGGCCCCGGCCGTCGGCCTTGCTCCCGCAACGCCCCAGCCAGTGGAGGCTCAGGCAGCCGAGTGCTACCTGCTCTACAGGCTCGTGGAGTGGAAGGACGCCAGCAAGCCTGACTCGGAATTCAAGCCCTACAACGACCACAAGAGCCGCATCTCCAAACGGCTCCTTCCCCACATCGTTGGGATCATGACCCCCTGGGCCCACAAGGTGAGGGGCGAGGACCTCTGGCTCACCAAGCTCAGGCTGGAGGGAGGAGGGCTCAAGGCCCTGGTCGCCTTGGAGAAGAACGATTTTCCCATGGACGAGGAATGGGACGTGATCTGGGAGAGGGAGATCTTCTTTCCTCTCGACCAGGAGGTCTTCTTCGCAAGCCGCATCCTGGACAAGGATTTCAGGATCAGGATCCTGCTCTCCCTTGAGAAGTCCCCGGAGCTCTGCCGCCTGCCTGCCATCCCTCCCCGCCGGCAATAGGCCGGTTCCGGCTATTTGCCGGAATCCCCTTATGGCGCCCATCCTCGAGCTCCTCGGCCGGCCAAGGGTCCTAATCCCGCGTAGGCCTATTGCAGCCCCACTCTGCCCCAGAGGACCCCTGCGAGCCGGGACCGGGCCTGCTAGACTATGGAAGAAGGGGGATGAGGCGAAACGATCTCATGTGCCGAGTTTTCCTGTTGCTCTTAAGCGCGTCTTTGTTGACCGGCCTGCCCTCTCAGGCCGTGCAGGTTTCCGTTCCGCAATCTGGAGGCAACGGGGGCATCCGCGTGACTCCCCAGGTTTCAGCCCATTGGGCCAATAATCTCGGCGGCTTCTTTGCCTCCCCCACGCCTGA
>CAYLZQ010000012.1:0-13991 GCA_964388045.1 uncultured Elusimicrobia bacterium
TTGATGTCGGCCCGGATGCCGAAGAGCTGCTTGTTGTAGGAGACGAACTCGGTGGCCGGCAGGGAGAGGTCTATGTCGCCGAAGGAGACGTTCTGGACGACCTCGTTGGGGTCTCCCGTGTAGACGACGGAGATGTCCTGCTGGTTGGTCTTGGTGTCGTCGAAGTTGACGTTGACCGTGATCTTGGGGCCGACCTTTCCCTGCATCCGGAGCTGGAGCTGCTGGGTGATCTCGACGAGGTTGGTGGTCGCGGGCCTCCCCGTCTTGGCCTGGTCGTTGAGGAAGCGCTTCTCAGAGAACTGAAAGCCGATCACCTTGCGGCCGGCGATGGAGAGGCTGGTCCCGTAGGCCGGCAGCTCCACCTCGGGGGGAGGGGGCTTGGGGGCCGCGGTCGAGACCGCGACCGGAAGTCCGCGCACGTAGTCCAGAGGGCCCTCCTCCGGGGCCAGCCCCCCCTCGATGCGGGCCCTGGCCCGGTTCCAGCGCTCCTGGCTGTACTCGAAGGGGGCCAGCCCATTCTCGAACTCGATGAACTCAGGCGCCTCCTGGGCCTCGGGGGCGCGCTCCAGGAGGCGCTCAGGCTCCGGACGTTCCAAAAGCAGGAAGGGGCCCGGGGACGGGATGAGGACCGGTTCCTCCGGCTCCGGAGGAGCGGGGAGCTCTTCCGGGGGGGCTTTGCGCTCCTGGGGGAACTCAGGGTCGTAGGGGGCTGACCACTGGGCCCAAGGGATGCGCGCGGGCGCGCATAGGAAGACAAGGGCGGCCAGGCCGAGAAGGCGCAGAGATCGGTGTTGCAAGATGCCAGCCTTTGCGTCGGATGCGCGCGGGCGCGCAACGTGAGTATAACAGGGGGGTATTACAGTGTCAACCGGCCAGGACCTCGGAGTAGGCCCCCTCGTAGCCCGCGAGCATCGAGAGCAGGCTGAATCTTTGCGAGATCGTGGCCCTGGCCGCCTGCCCCAGCCTGCCGCGCGCGGCAGGGTCCTGGGCCAGGGCCGCGATCGCCCTGGCGAGGGCCTCGGGCTCCCCGGGGGGGACCAGTATCCCGTTTTGGTCGTCTTGCACGACCTCGCGGACCCCGTCCACCCCGCTCGCCACGACCGGAAGCCCCAGGGCCATGGCCTCCAGGAGGGCGTTGGGCAGGCCCTCCCAGAGGGAGGGCAGGACGAAGAGGTCAAGGCCGGAAAGCCAGGAGGAGGCGTCCTCCCGCTCCCCCAGGAGCCAGACCCGGTTTTCCAGGGCGAGCCTTCCGACCCTGTCCCGGAGGCCTGGGCCCTGGGGACCCTCTCCGATGATCACGCAGCGCAGGGGGACGCGTTCCCTGAGCCTGGCCATGGCCTCGATGAGGACCGCATGGCCCTTTTGGAGGTCCAGCCTGCCGATCGTCCCGATCAGGAGCTCGCGGGACTCGAGCCTGAGCTCGAGCCTCTTGTGCTGGCGCTCGATCCCGGAGACCGACCAGCCGGAGATGTCCACGCCGTTGTAGATGGTCCTGACCTTGGCGGGATCGTAGCCCAGGCGCCTCACCAGGAACTCGCGGCTTGAGGCGCACTCCGAGATCAGGAGATCGTCGGCGCCCTTGAGGAGCCGGTCCGCCAGCAGGCTCCAGGCCGGGCGAGTCCGGTAGCTCACTCGCGGGGAGCTCACGAGCTTGAAGGGGAAGGCCCGCCTTTTGGCCAGGCGGCAGAGCTGGATGGCCTGGTACATCAGGGCGTGGACAAGGTCCGGGCGGAGGCTCTCGATGATCTCCCCCAGCCTGCGCAGGTCCCGGAGGGAGGGCCAGCCCTGGAGGTCCAGGCTTAGGACCTGGACCCCCTGGTCCTGGAGCCTGCGGGCATAGGCTCCAGGGGGCTTGAGGCTCACGACCCCGGAGACCGTGAAGCTCTTTGGGTTTAGGAGCGTGGCCAGGGCATGGAGGGTCTTCTCAGCCCCTCCGAGGGTGGTCGAGGTGCTCACGAAGAGGATCCGGCTCATTGGCCGCCTGCGCGTGCGGGAGGAGATGGCGGCCAATGATTTCCCTTCATCATCCCCCCTACTCCTGAAACCTCTCCCCCTCAAGGGGGAGAGGACCTGCGCCCCACTCGGATACCGGGTTCACCGGAAGAAGCGGCGCACGGCCCTGCAGACCCGCTCGACCTGCCCGTCAGTGAGCTCGGGGTAGAGGGGCAGGGCCAGGACCCTGCGGCTGGCCTCCTCGGCGTGCGGAAGAGACCCGGCCCCAAGGCCCAGGCCGCGGTAGGCGGGCTGGAGATGGACGGGGCGGGGGTAGTAGACGCCTGTCCCGATCCCGGCCTTCTGGAGGTGACGGGCCAGGGCCTCGCGGGCCTGGAGCCGGATCACGTAGAGGTGGAAGCTGGGCCGGGTCCCATCCGAGCCCAGGGAGGGCAGGGCCAGGGGCAGGTCCGAGAGCTCGCGGTGGTAGTGACCAGCGATCCGGCGCCTGCGGGCCGTCCAGCGGGCCAGGTGCCTCAGCTTGACCCTCAGGACAGCGGCCTGGAGCTCGTCCAAGCGGCAGTTGTGGCCGATCCGCACGTGGTCATAGTGGGCGCCCGGGGCGCGCCCGGCGTTCCTGAGCTCCTCGCAGGCCAGGGCCAGGCCCTTGTGCCTGGTCGCGACGGCCCCGGCGTCCCCGAGCGCCCCCAGGTTCTTGGTCGGGTAGAAGCTGAAGGCGGGCATGTCGCCGAGGGATCCTGTCGGGCGCCCCTTGTAGAGCGCCAGATGCGCCTGGGCGCAGTCCTCGAGGACCCTGAGGCCTTTTTTCCTGGCCAGGGCCAGCAGGGGGTCCATGTCCGCGGGCTGGCCGTAGAGGTGGACTGGGAGCAGGGCCCTGGTCCTCGGGGTCAGGGCCGCCTCGGCCTGATTGGCCCCCAGGGTGAGGCTTGAGGGGTCCACGTCGGCCAGGACCGGCCTTGCCCCCGCGGCCGAGACGGCGGTCGCGGTCGCGATGAAGGTGAAGGCCGGCAGGACCACCTCGTCTTCCGGGCCCAGGCCCAGGGCCTTGAGGGAGAGCTCCAGGGCGGAGGTCCCGGAGGAGACCCCCAGGACCCGAGCCCCCAGGAGGCGCGAGAACTCCCTCTCGAAGAGCCGGCCCTCGGGCCCCAGGATGAAGGAGCCGGAATCGAGGACCCTGAGCAAGGCCCGGCGCAGCTCCTTGGCGATGGCGCGGTGCTGGGCCTTGAGATCCAGAAACGGGACTCTCATGCGGCCCGGCGAAGGCTTCAGTAGGCCCCTTGCCCGAGAGCATGGCGGGGAGAGTCTTCAAGATGATCTCGAGGTCCAGGCCCAGGGACCAGTGCTCGATGTAGAAGAGGTCCAGGGAGAACCTCTGCTCGCTGGAGACGTCCGAGCGTCCCGAGACCTGCCAGAGGCCGGTGATCCCCGGGAGGGTGTTCATGCGTTTCTTGGCCGTGGCGCCGAACTCGCCGTCGAGCCTCTCGAACTCCCCGGTGGTGAGGGCCAGGGGCCTGGGCCCCACGATGCTCATCTCCCCCCTGAGGACGTTGAGGAACTGGGGGAACTCGTCGAGCGACAAGCGCCGCAGCAGGCGCCCGACCCTCGTCACGCGCGGGTCTTTTTTGGCCTTGAAGAAGGGACCCTTCTCCCCGCTCTGGGCTTGGAGGCTTCCGATCCTGGATTCCGCCCCGTCCATCATGGTGCGGAACTTGTAGGCCTCGAAGATCCTGCCCTTGTAGCCGTAGCGCCTCTGGCGGTACAGGACGGGACCAGGGGAGTCGAGCTTGATCAAGAGGGAGATCAGGGCCAGGGGGAGTGAGGCCGCGGCCAGGATGAGGAGGCTCAAGATCAGATCGAAGGCGCGCTTGGAGGCGAAGTTGACCCGGGTCATGGAGGCGTGCTGGATCCGGTAGGCGGGCAGGCCCAGGCTGTGGTCCATCTGGACCTCCCCCAGGCGCAGCTCCAGGAGGTCCGGGACCATGGTGAACCCCACCCCAAGGCCGTCGCAGACCTCGGCCGCCTCCAGGATCCGGTCGTGGGGGAGGGAGGAGCGCAGGAGGATGAGTTCGCAGAAAGGCCTCTCCGAGAGCAGGCCCTCAAGCTCCAGGGCGGGGGGCAGCTCGCGGAGCTCCACGATCTCCGCCTCAGGGTGGCGGCTCCGGATGCGGGCCTTGATCTCCTGGGCGACCAGCTCCCCCCCGACGATCAAGGCGGGCCTGGCCGCCTCGTGCCGCGACATCCAGGCGTCGAGCCACAGCACCAGGGCGTGGCTTGCGCTCACCAGGATCGCGGCGATGGGAAAGACCAGGAGGAGGGTCATGCGCGAATACTCCAACCGCGAGTAGATGTAGGTCGCGACCAGGGCGGCCCCTGTGCCCAGGGCGCAGCCTTTCAGGATCTGCAGGAGCCGGTCCGCCTGGCTCATCCAGGGGTTGCTGTAGAGCCTGGAGGAGTGCCAGAAGATCGCGAGCCACAGGGGGACGATGGCATAGAGCATCCTCTGGTAGAGCCCCCATTCTGGTTCCACTCCCGGGAGGGGAAAGAGGGAGAGCCAGAAGCCCCAGCGGAAGCGGATGAGATAAGCCAGGGTGTAGGCTGCCGCGACCGCGGCCGCGTCAAGCAGGAGGTGCAGGGCCGTGCGGAGGAAGTGGCGCAGCCAAGGGGGAAACTGGCCCTGGGGGGCGGAAGGCTCGGCCCTGGGAAGCGGCTTCGAGGAGGCCTGGGTCGGCGTCGGGATCGCCATGGTTTCTTTTCCGAACGACCTTAAGGAATCAACCATTTCCTGCGCTATGCTCGGTCATTTTAAGACAATTATACCAATTTCAGACGGGAGAGGGGCCCTGATAGAGGGCTTCCAGGCGGGCCAGGGCCTCTGCAGGGCTGAATTCCTTGAGGACCCGCGCACGGCCGGCCTGGCCCATGCGCCGGCGCAGCTCCGGGTCATCCACGAGCCTCAGGGTGTGCTCCAGGAGCTCCTTCTCGCTTCCAGCCAGGAGTCCCGTCACCCCAGGAAGCACAGCGTCGCGGTTTCCGCCCAGGTCCGAGGCTATGACCGGCAGACTCAGGGCCATGGCCTCAAGGACCGCGTTGGGGAGGGCGTCCCAGCGCGAGTAGTGGACCAGGATGTCAAGGCCCTTGAGCCTTTCTCGCGCCTCCTCGGGCTCAAGCCACCCGGTCACCTCCACCTTGGAAAGGAGGTTCATGTTCTCCAGGTGCCTGCGCACAGCCCCCTCCTCAGGGCCTCCCCCGATCCAGAGGCAGCGCAGGTTGTTGCGCGAGTCGGTCAGCCTCTGGGCCAGGTTCACGAAGGCCTCGGGGTTCCTGGCCGCGGCGAGCCTCCCGCAGCTTCCGACCACCGTTCCGGGATGCTCCGGCGGCCCCTGCTCGGGGATTTCCCACAGGCAGGGATCCGTGACCAGGTGGACGGTCTTTCCCAAGGAGAGGCCCCTGGCCAGCTCCGCCTCGCTGGGCGAGACGGCCGCGATCTCCCCGATCCAGGAGACGGACCGTTCCAGGAGGCGGTAGAGCTCGCGCGAGGCCCAGGACCTGTCCTGCTGGAGGAAGGCGTAGCCCCGGGGAGAGTAGAAGATCCTGGGCACGCCCGCAAGCCTTGCCGCGAGCCTGGCCAGGACTCCCGCCTTCGAGGAGTGGGCGTGCACCACCTCAGGGGCCTCCTCGCGCAGGAGCAGGTAGAGTTTTATCAGGGCTTTGAGGTCCTGGAGAGGGGAAATCTCCCGGACCATCTCCGGAATGTGGAAAGCCTTCTCCGCGCCGTGGGCCCTGGCCCGGTACTTCTCCGGGTCTGTTCCGCGGGAGGCGAAGACAAGCCCCACCCTGAAGCGTTTGGGATCCAGCCCGTCGCAGATGGCCGCGACCTGGTTTCCGGTCCCTCCCGGGCCTCCGCACTCCAGGACCTCGAAGACCTTGAGCCTCCCCTGCCCGGGGGCGCGCGGACTCCTCACGGACAAGGCAAAGGGGAAGAGCATGGGCAGGTAGAGCAGGCGGTGTCGGGTCGCGCTTCCCAGGTCGAACTCAAGCAGGGCCGAGCCTGCGGCCATGGCCAGGAAGAAGAGGAAAAGGGTCCAGCGTTCGAGGGTTTTTTGTCCCTTGAGGAAGCCCACCAGGCCGGCTAGGGCCAGGCCCAGAAGCAGGAGGTTTTCCAGGGAGGCCAGGATCTTGCCCAGGTTGTGCCCGAGAGGATAGACGAAGGGCAGGGGCATGAAGAGGACGTAGAACATCCCCTTGGGCAGGAAGAGCAGGACATCGAGCCAGGTCTCGAAGCGCAGCCCGTAGAAGAGCTGGGTCCCGATCTGCCTGTTCTTTTGCTTTTCCGCCCAGTCTTGATCCGAGAGCTGGCGCAGCCGGCGGAACTCGGCGATCCCCTGCGGGCTCAGGGGCTTGACGTATGCAGCCCGGTTCGGGTCGTAGGCTGCCGGGATCACGTCGAGTTGGTTGGTGGGGTCGCTCCGTCCTTCCTGCGGCGCGGCCAGGGGTCCGGTGAAGACGGCCTTGGAGAGGCGCAGGTAAGCCAGAGGGGCCAGGAGGGCCGCGGCCAGGCAGAGGATGAGGGGAGTGAGAGTCCGCTGCCGCCGGAGGAGGGCCAGGGAGAGGCAGAGGAGCAGGACGCAGGCCAGGGCGAGCATCAGGTAGGCGCGCAGGAATCCCACCAGGATCAGTGCCAGAAAGCCTGTCAAAGCCGCCCAGGAATCCCTGCCTTCCCGGGAGGCCATGGCCCGGACGAAGCCCCCCAGGGCCAGGTAGCAGAGAAAGATCGCCCAGGCGTCCTTGAAGTTCTGCGAGGTGAAGAAGACATGGGAGGGCCAGACGGCGCTCAGGGCCGCGCTCCCCAGGGCAGGTCCTTCCCCGAAGACCGGCCGTAGGAAATGGAATAGGAGCAGGGCGATCAGGGCGCCGAAGAGGGCGTTGATCAGCTTGGCGACCAGCGGGCGATGGCCGAAGACCCGGTAGATGCAGGCCAGAAGGAAGGTCTGCGACCTCTGGCTGGGGGAACCTGGCATCAGGTACTCCTGGGGCTTGCTCCAGGCCTGGGCCATGTCCCAGCCCAGCTTGTCCATGAGTTCGGCGTCCGTGTAGTAGTAGGCTGGGAAGATGGGCGCAAATTCGGTCAGGCCGGCCAGGCCGGCCCTAAGCGAGAGGGCGAGGAGGGCGCAGGAGAGCAGCGGGCGCTTTCTAATCCAGGACACGGTACTTGAGCAGGCACCAGAGGTAGGAGAGCCCGTCCCTCCAGGTGATCTTTTTTCCCTCCGCGTAGGTCCTTCCGCTGTAGGAGATCGGGACCTCGTAGATCCTAAGCATTTTCTTCGAGACCTTGGCCGTGATCTCAGCCTCGATCCCGAAGCGCTGACTGGTCAGGGGGATATCCTTGACGGCCCGGGCGACGAAAGCCTTGTAGCCAGTGCCCATGTCCGAGAGGTTGACGTCGTAGAGGATGTTGGCAAGCAGCGTGAAGAGCCTGTTGCCGAGGTAATGCCAGAAGAGGAGCACCCGGTGCGGCCCCCCCAGGAAGCGCGAGCCGTAGACCACCTCCGCCCTTCCGTCCAGGAGGGGTTCCAGGAGCGCGGGGAGGTCCCTGGGGTCGTACTCCAGGTCCGCGTCCTGGATCAGGATGAAGTCGCCGGTCGCGGCCTTGAGGGCCGTCCGGATCGCGGCAGCCTTGCCCTGGTTGGCGGAATGGGCCAGGACTCGGGCATCCCTCAAGCCCTTCAGGGTCTCCGCGGTCCCGTCAGTGGAGCCGTCGTCCACGATCAGGATTTCCTTTTCCAGGGGGAGGGGGGTGTCCCTCACCCGGCGCAGGATCTCCAGGATAGTGGCCTTCTCGTTGTAGACCGGGATGAGGATGCTGAGCTTCTTCATGAAAGGGATTATAATTTTTGCCAGGCTGGGGCCGAGCGATTGGCCTCGGCCCAGGCCCAGAGGAAGAGCACCAGGGTCGTCACCTGCTCGTTCTGGAAGGCTACCTCGGTCAGGTTCATGACCAGGAAGGCCACCAGGGCGCTGGCTGCCCAGAGGTTCCAGGGGTTCGGCTTCTGCCTGGCCCGTTTCCAGGCCGTCGCGGTCAGGACCCCCAGGGCTAGGGCCAGCCCCGTCATGCCGAGCAGGCCCCGCTCAGCGAGGTGGTGCAGGTAGAGGTTGTGGGCTGAGCCCCAGACGCTTTCGTTGTCGATAGATCCCTGGAAGTAGTCCGCGAAGACCATGCGGTAGTTGCCTGGGCCCACCCCCGCCCAAGGATGATCCCGGAAGATCTCCAGGGCCGCTTTCCAGAGCGAGTAGCGGGCGAGATAGGGATTGAGCTGGCCGCCGGCATACCAGAGCTCGGGCTTTTGGGCCAATTCGTGCAGGGAGCGGCCTCCGGTGGGCATGAGCTCCCAGAAGATGAGGACTCCCAGGGCCGTCCCTGCCGCGCGCAGGGCCCAGGGCCTGAAGGAGCGCTCGAGCCGGCAGAGGGCCGCGAATCCAGCGGCCAGGCCCAGGAAGGCTCCCCGGGTCTGGTTGAGGACCAGGGCCAGGCCGATCAGGCCCAGGAAGCCCCAGCCCAGGGCTTTCCCCTTGGCCCCCTCGCGGGAGCCAAGAAAGCAGAGCCCGCCCAGAAAGGCCAGGGTCATCTGCTCCCCGTAGGTCACGGGATGCACGAAGCCGTGCGCCCGGACCCAGGCCGTATCCCCGGTGCGCTCGGTCGCGACCTGGTAGAGTCCCAGGAAGGCCATGGCGCCGAAGGCTGCTGCCAGGGGCTTGGAGACACTGGGCGAAGGCATCAGGCTCAGAAAGACCAGGAATAGGCTTAGGATCCAGACCTTGTGCAGGTCCTTGAGCAGGGCGCCCAGGCTATTGCCAGGATCCACTCCGAGCAGGGCCGAGAGGGCTGCGGCGGCGCAGTAGGCGAGAAGGGCATAGAGGGCCGGGCTCTTGAGCTTTTCCCAGGGTGCCATTTCTGCTCGGAGGGCTCCCCGGAGGAGGAGCGCGGTCAAGAGCCCTGCCGCGATGTTCGTGCCGGCGATCGAGACAGGGAGGGCCAGGCAGAAAAGCGCAAGGGCGCCCCCCGCGGCGTTCATGGGCGCCGGCGCGCCACGACCTGGAGAGAGTCCCTGGTGTCGAGGTAGAGGAACTTGTCCTGGATCCCGAGGAGGCGGATGACGGCCTCGACCGAGCGATAGAGGGCCCTCGGGTAGTTCGAGAGGCGGCTGAGCCAATACCGCCAGGTGAAGATCCGGCCGTAGGAGCTGGCCAGGAGGAGCTCGAAGCCGGACTTTTCCAGGAGGGCGGCCAGGGTATGGCGCGAGAAGTAGGTGATGTGGGCCGGGCGCAGCCCCCACCACCTGCCCCGAAGGATTTTCGCCGAGAGGCTGCCGATGTCCGGGGTGACGAGGTAGACGATCCCCCCTGGCCTGGTCACCCGCGCGATCTCTCTCATGAGTTCCAGGGGATCCGGGACATGCTCGATGACGTCGATCGCGGCCACCACGTCGAAGCGGTCCTTCGGGAAGCCTGCCTGCTCCAGCGTCGCGGCGGCGACCGGGAGCTTGAGCTTTTCCTGGGCGCAGCGGCGCGCCCACAGCGAGGGCTCCACCCCGGTCACCTCGTAGCTGAGGCGAGCGGCGTTGAGGAAAAATCCGGTGGAGCAGCCTACCTCCAGGAGGCGGCCCCCCTGGGCGTAGCGCCGGATCACGGCCAGGGAGAGGTAGGCGTTCATGCTGCGCGACTCGGATTCCAGGAAGTAGTCCTTGTCCTCGGTTTCCTGGTATTCCTCGAGCAGGGTCCCGGCCTTGAGGCGCGGGCTTGTGTAGACCAGGCCGCATCTGAGGCACTCCCTGATGGTCCCGTAGGCCCCGAACTTGTCCGTGGTGGCCGCGTAAAGGCCGGGGCCTTGCGCCGGCCAGCCGTTCATGGCCTGAAAGCGGATGCGCGACTCGTTCGAGCCGCAGAGGTTGCAGGGGACTTCCTCGATGGGCCTCATGAAGGGGAGCGGCTCAGAGTCTACAAAAATCAAGGCTTGAGGCGGTATAAGACGGCCTGGAGCCCGTCCCGGATGGGGATGCGGGCGAGCTTCTTGGCGGGGAGCCGGCCCCTGTTGATGGCCTGCTGGACTCCTGGGTTGGCCCGGTTGAGGAAGGCGGGCAGATCCTCCGGGAGCTTTCCCTCGACCATGACGAGTAAGTCCGCTCCCTTGTCCTTGAGCCGGATCAGGGCTCCTTCCGCGGAGGCCTGGGCATAGCCCAGGCTGATGAAGCGGAAGGGGTGGCCGCGCGAGGCGGAAAGCGAAGCCAGGTTGTTGGCGTTGAGGAGCCTGTGCTCCAGGCCCACGGCGATCACGGAGTTCTCGGAGGCGGTTTTTGCCATGGCTTCAACCAGCGCCGAGCGGTCCCAGCCAGGGTCGCTGGAGGGGGGGCCGTTGTAGGCCAGGGCCGGGCCAGGGGGAAAGCCGAAGGTCTGCCTCGCGAGCTGGCCCAAGGGCAGAAGCAGGAGAAGCAGGACCAGGAGGGTTTTCCAGCGCGTCCTCGAAAAGCTCCCTGCCGAGGCTCCCAGGGCCACGGCCAGGGCGGGCAGGGCCGGGGCGAGATAGCGGATGTCCTTGTTGACCCCCAGGGTGAAGACCCCCAGGGGCAGGAGGAGCCAGGCCAGCAGAAAGCGCTCGGCCGGGCCCAGGCCACGGTTGCGGCGCTGCCTCCAGGCCGCGAGGGCCAGGGCGCCGGCTGCCAGGAGATAGGGCCAGGAGAGGGCGTCTTGGCCCAGGCTTGCGGCGTAGTGCGAGAGGGCGGCAGGAGCCAAAGAGGCGCTTCCGTAGTCGTGGGCGATCCTGCCGAAGCCCGCGCTCAGGCCGAAGCCGAGGACGTAGACGGCGTTGAAGAGGTACCAGGTGGAGGCGATGAGGCCTCCCACGGCGAGAGCGGTCCCGGAATGCGGGGCCAGGGCCTTGCGGCGCAGCCAGAGGGGCCAGAGGAGATAGAGGGGGAAAACGGATTTGGCGAGAAGGCCAAGGCCCAGCAGGACCCCGAGCTTGGCTCCGGCGCGGGGATCTTCCGGCCTGGCCTCCAGGAGGGCCCAGGCGGAGCAGGAGACCAGGGCGGTGAGCAGGCTTTCCACGAGAAAGACCCGGGAGAGCCCGTAGAGGAGAGGGATCAAGGCCGCTGCCGCGGCTCCGGCAAGACCGGCCCTTTCCCCGTAGAGGCGCTTCCCGATCCGATAGACGAACAAGAGGGTCAGGCCCATGCAGAACTGGTTGGCCCAGAGGGCCATGCGCTCGCCGGGGCCGAAGAGGGCATAGAGGGGCAGAGGCAGGAGGGAGATCAGAGGGGCCTTGGTCTTGAAGGCCTGGACGTATTCCAGGCAGAAGGGGAGGAGGCCCTGCTTCAAGGTGAAGTAGAATCGGAAGCTGTTCTCCAGGTACCAGGCGTCATCCCAGGCCGGGGGCGCTGCCTGGCTGTGGATGTGCCAGGCGTTGGCTGCCAGGACAGAGAGGCAGATGAGAAGAGCCCCGGCGCGCCATTTCATCAGGGATTCTGTTCGAGAAGCCGCCGGCAGGAGCCTATCTTGATCCAGGCGGCCCCATCCCTCCTCTCGAAAACCGCGAGCTCGGCCTCCAGGGGGCCTGAGGGGATAGGCCCGGGAAGCTTGAAATGGTGGATGGCCCGCGCCGCAGTCCCCGGGGTCCACCCGGAGGGCGGGTTGAGATCATCGTAGGCAGGCCAAAGGGAGGCATATTGCCTTTTGCCCAGGAACTCCTGGGAGTAGACCGGCTCGAAAACCAGTCGGCCGTTGTGCCGCACGTTTATCGTGAACGCGAAATCGGGAAGCGGCTTTTCCGCGCGCCAGAGCGTCTCGAGCTCCAGCCTTTCGGAGGAAAGCCTTCCCTTGAGGCGAAGCAGGGAGGCTCCGTTCGAGGCTGTCCAAAGAGGCGGAGAGTTATCCGTGCCGAGCTCAGAAGACGCGAGCCAGACCGGGGCCGTGACCCTGGGCGAGGAGCGGCAGGAGGCAGGGGCTTGAAGTGAGACGGTCTTCAGATCTCCGGTCGGGGCCTCGACCTGCAAGCGCGCGGCGCAAGAGAATTTTCCGCTGCGGTAAAGCAGGAGGTTCATTCCGGCATAAGGCTCCCACCACATGGAGTCTTTCCCGAAGAGTTCCACTTGGTTGCCGTAAAAAGCTCCGCGATGGGTGGGCGAGAGCACGATGTCGCCGGTGGCGGGCAGATGCCCGGCGGCCTGGGCAAAAAGGTAGCGATGCTCGCCCGGCTGCTTGAAGGCGGGGGCCCGAGCCAGGGTCATGGGCGCGCCCAGGAGGAAGAGATTCTCGACACGAGGACCGAGGAGCTCGCGCGCCTCCCTGATGAATTGTTCTTGGAGCCGGGTGGAGAGTTTCCAGGCGTAGCCTTCAGCCAAGGCCGAGGCTCCTGAGACCGCGAAAAAGAGAAAGGCGGAGCCTGCCAGGGCCGGGGCCAGCCAATGCCTCAGTCGCGGGAAGGCGAGCAGGCGCTCGGCTCCCCAGGCCAGGGCTAGGAGAAGCCCGAAGCTGGGCAGGTAATTGTGCCGGGGGCTGATGTACCAGAAGTAGTTGGGAAGATAGGCGCAGAAAAACCACAGAAGCCCGAAGACTATTAAGGCGCGAGGGGCCCTCTCTTCCCGGCGCCAATCAGATTTGACCAGGACGATCCAGAGGCCGCTCAAAACTAGGACGAGGACGAGCGTGGGCACTGGGCCTCCGGCCCAACTGCGCAGGCAGTCCCAGATCGGGAGTTTGCGCAAGGGGATGAGGGCTTCCAGCAGGGAGTGCAGAAAGCTCCTTGGGAAATTGGCGAAGACGATCATGGGGCGCCCTCCGCTGGAGACCGGGACAAAGAGGCGAAGCAACAGGTGCGCCAGGTTCATGGCAAGGCCGCAGGCGATCAGCCATAGCGCCGGGACCTGGGAGGGGCGCGGCCCCGGGAGCAGGATCCAGACGTAGAAGAGAAGGGGGATCCACATGAAGAAGGCCTGGTCGTAGTCGAAAAGAGCCATGGCATAGAGGAGGGTCGCAGCGGGCCAGCGCAGGGCCGGCTTGAGCTGGGAAGCCCCTGCGATCCAGAAGCAGGACAGGAGCAGGGTGGTGGAGAGGAGGTTCATGGCCACGGCCGCGGTCCAAAAATGGGTCTCCCCGTGGTTCGGATAGACCAGGAACATCCCGGCGATGAAAAGCCCCCAGGAAGCCTGAGCGCGCATTTGGCGCAGCAATGCGTAGACCAGGGCCACGTTGAGCAGCTCGAGGAACAGGCCGAAGAGGTGGAGGCGCTCAGGGGAGGGGCCTAGGATCTTGTAGAGGGCCGCGTAATACAGGATGTAAAGGTTGCGGCCCGGGACGTAGCTCAAAAATTCGTTCCAGACCGCGGCCCAATCGGCTTGGGACAGGGAGTGGTGAAAGCCGTGGTCATCGAGATGAAGCCCGGCCTGGGGCGCGTGGGGGCCGAGGAGGAGAAGGCCGGCCAGGAGCAGGAAGGCTACGTGGAAAAGGGAGCGCTTCATGGAGGCTTTCGCAATTCAGCGCGAGTCCGAGGCGGCGGACAGGGCGGAGCGGGATTCCAGGCCTTGGGGTCTTTGGATTTGCCCCTTGGGGCTGCGCAGCCTCTTGATAAGGGCGAAGAGGCGCTCCTCGAAGGCCGTGTCGGACTTGCGCGCCTGGTAATTCCGGAAGGTCCGAAGCAGGCGTCGGGGAAAGAACAGGTAGCTTAAAGCATAGAACAGGCTCATGCCCAGGATGCGGTAAAAAGCGAGTTCCCAAGGCCCCACCCTTTCGCAGTAGATGGAGACGGTCTTCAAGTCCATGAAGGTCATCAGGCCCTCGAAGTAGCTTCTGTCCATCCTGGGGATGGCTCCGGTGCCCCTGAGGTAGGCATAGAGCTCGGTGCCGGGATAGGGCGAGAAGGCGTAAATGGGCGCATCGTCGGCGCCTATCCAAGCCAGCCTGACGGCGGCCCGCAGGGTTTTCCACATGTTCCGGCGAGTTTCTTTTGGAAAACCGATGATGAGGTTGCATTTGACGAATATGCCCTGGCG
>CAYLZQ010000013.1:0-13762 GCA_964388045.1 uncultured Elusimicrobia bacterium
CGAGCGCTTCGTCAGGCCCATGCACGAGCGTTTCGTCAGGCCTTCCTCCAGGCAGGCCACCTGGATCTGGCGCCAGCTCGAGGATAGGAGTTTCCCGCAGGACCTGCTGCGGACCCTCCAGGTCCGCCTGGGGAGGCCTCAGGCTGAGAGCAGGATATCCTCCCCCTCTACCCTGACCTGATAGGCCGCGACCTTGACGGCGGGGTTGGTTCTGCACGCTCCCGTCGTCACGTCGTACTCCCAGCCGTGCCAGGGGCAGGTGACGAGGCTTCCCTCAAGAGAGCCTTCGCCCAGGGGCCCGCCCTTGTGGCGGCAGGTGTCCTCGATCGCGTGGAAGCTCCCCTGGATGTTGAAGAGGGCTATTTTCTTTCCGCCCACCTCGACTGTTTTCCCGCCGCCCTCCGGGACTTCCGATTTCTTCGCTACCTTCTGAAACTCAGCCATGGTTGCTTCCTCCTGGGATATCTTATCAAATCCCCTGGGAGAGGCGCAGTGGGCCGAACACTCTGCGTGCCGGAGATCCTATCAGGGCTCAATGCCCACAGGCTTGGCGGTCGCGGGGGGGACTTGGGTTGTGGGCTTGGGCCGGGGAGTAGGGATACCAGGCAAGGAGGCCTCCGCCGGGGCCTCACGCTTAGGCGGGGGGCGGTTTCCGAAGACCTCGCCCGCGGGGGTCTTCCAGTGTGCCGCAAGGCCCGCCAGGATACGGTCGTAGAGGGCTTCCCCCGCCTCGCTCAAGAGCCCCCTCGGCTCAAAGAGCCTTCGGTCCTCCAGGTCCCTGAGGGAGAAGGCCCACTTGGCGTCCACCCCCTTGGACTCGAAGACCCTGAGCGCCTCCTGGGAGCGGATGAGGAGGTAGCGTTCGAAGCCCTCCTTGGTGAGGCGCAGGCGGATTGCGCCCCCGGGGAGCTTGCGGGAGACAGCCAGGCCTTTCAGGGTGCCCAGGCGGGATTTGAGGAAGCTCGCGGCTTGGGAGGCCTCGGCTCTCCGTATCCTCTCCAGGAGGGCCATGTCCTCGGGGGCCCAGCGGTCAGCCTCGGGGCTGAGGATCCTCCTCTGCCACATCTCCGCCAGGAGGTTGTGCCGGGAGGACTCCAGGGCGCGCGGCCCCGGGGAGCCTGCCGGGGCCTCGTCGGATGAGACGAGGGCGGGACTCACGGGGCCCAGGAAGGCCAGGAGAAGGGCTCCGGCGGCCGATCCCAACCGCGGCACTGGCTCTTAGGCCGGGTCGCCGAAGGCGGTGTAGTGCCAGGGCTTGCGGCTGGCCCCGGTCGCCTCCAGCATCACGTGCTTGGCTACCGTGTACTCCTCGAGGGCGTAGCGGGACATGTCCTTGCCGAAGCCGGACTGCTTGAAGCCCCCGTGGGGCATCTCGGAGCACAAGGGAAGGTGGTCGTTGACCCACACGGTCCCGAAGCGAAGGGAGTTGGAGACCCTCAGGGCCTTGTGGACGTCCGAGGTCCAGACGCTCCCCGCCAAGCCGTAGGGCACGTCGTTGGCCAGCTCCACGGCCTGGGCTTCGTCCTTGAAGGAGAGCAGGCAGACCAGGGGGCCGAAGACCTCCTTCTGCACCAGCTCCGAGTCCTGGGAGGCCCCCGAGACGACAGTGGGCTCCAGGAAGAAGCCCTTCCTCAAGCCCTTGGGCCTGCCTCCCCCGGAGAGGATCTTGATCCCCTTGGCCCTCTGCAGGAAGCCCTCGACCCGCTCGCGCTGCCCGGCCGAGATCAGGGGCCCCATGTCCGTGTCGTGCTTGGAGGGGTCCCCGACCCGGAGCTTGGCCACCTCCCTGAGGAAGGCCTCGGCGAACCTCTTGAAGGAGCCCTCCTGGACGTAGATCCTGGTCGCGGCCGTGCAGTCCTGGCCGCAGTTGACGAAAGAGGCGACCACGGCCCCCTGGACCGCGGCGGGAAGGCTTGCGTCGTCGAAGACCAGGAAGGGGGCCTTGCCCCCGAGCTCGAAATGCAGGCGCTTGACCGTGGGGGCGGCCTGGGACATGATCTTCCTGCCGGTCTCTGTGTCCCCGGTGAAGGAGACCATCCTGACGTCGGGATGGGAGGTCAGCAGCCTTCCCGTCTCCTCGGCCCCGGTGATGACGTTGACCACCCCTTCCGGGATCCCGGCCTCCAGGGCCAGACGAGCGAGCTCCAGGGTGGTGAGGGGGGTCAGCTCCGAGGGCTTGATCACGCAGGTGTTTCCAGCGGCCAGGGCCGGCCCCAGCTTCCAGGCCGCCATCATCAGGGGATAGTTCCAGGGCGCGACCAGGGCGATGACCCCCACTGGCTCCCTGCGCAGCAGGGAGGTGTAGCCCGCCGCGTATTCCCCGCTGGCCGAGCCCTCCAGGACCCTGGAGGCGCCGGCGAAGAACCTGAGGTTGTCCACGGCGAAGGGGATGTCCCCGTCGCGGGCGAGCTTGACGGGCTTTCCGGCGTTGGCGGACTCTAGGGCGGCGAGGTCCTGGAGGTTCTCCTCGATCGCCGCCGCCCACTTGAGGATCAGGCCGGCCCTCTCCCCCGGGGACTTCCCCGACCAGGACCCTGACTCGAAGGCCCTTTTGGCCGCGGCCACGGCCTGGTTGACCTCGAGGGGGCTGGCGTCGAAGGCCTCGGCGATCGCCTCCTCGGTCGCGGGATTGACGACTTGGCGGGTCGTCCCGCGGGCCGAGGCCGTCCATTTCCCGTCGATCAGCATCTTGGCTATCTTGCTCTTGGCGAGTGTCAGGGTCATGTCATTTCCTCACTGGCATTCTCCTGGGCTCGAAGTGCCTGGCGTTGGTTTCCTTGAAGACCTTCTCGATGGTGTCTATGGACATGTTCATCTCGGCCTGGGTGAGGGTGAGGGGCGGCTCGATGCGGATGGTCTTGGCCGAGAAGAGGGTCCCGGCGACCAGGACCCCCTTGTCGAAGAGCCCCTTGGCTACCTCGTAGCCGATGGCGTCGGTCGGAAACTCCATCCCGATCATGAGCCCCTTGCCCCGCACGTCGATGCAGAGCTTGGGAAAGCGGCGCCTCAGGGCTTTGAGCTTCTCGATCATCTCCGCCCCCATCTTGGCCGCCCGCTCGGGGAGCTTCTCCTCCAGGAGGACATGGATGTTGGCGATCGCGGCCACGCAGGCCAGGGGGTTTCCCCCGAAGGTCGTGGAGTGGAGCCATGGCTCCGGGAAGAGCTGCTCCCAGATGGTCTTGTTGGAGACGAAGGCCCCGATGGGCATGACCCCCCCGCCCATGGCCTTGCCCAGGCACATGATGTCCGGGACCACCCCCCAGTGGTCCACGCAGAACATCCTGCCCGTGCGGCCCATCCCGGTCTGGACCTCGTCCACGATGAGGAGGGCCCCGTAGCGGTCGCAGAGGTCGCGCACGCGCGGGAGATAGTCGTCCGGGGGCACGTTGATGCCTCCTTCCCCCTGGATGGGCTCGAGGATCACCCCCGCGATGTCGTTTCCGACCTCGTCCGCTGAGCGCAGGGCCGACTCGATGTAGTCCGCGTCCCCGAAGGGGACGTGGTAGCAGTCGGGGAGGATCGGGAGGAAGGGCTGGCGGAACTTGGACTTGGCCGTGGCCGAGAGGGCTCCCAGGGTCTTGCCGTGGAAGGCGGAGGTCGCGGCCACGAAGGACTTGCGGCCGGTGTGGAGCATGGCGAGCTTCATGGCCCCCTCCACGGCCTCGGCCCCGGAGTTGCCGAAAAAGCTGTACTGGAGGTCCCCGGGGGCGATGTCGTGGATGAGCTTGGCCAGGATCGCCCGGAAGGGCTCCAGGAGCTCCTGGGAGTGGAGGGCCTGGCGCTTGAGCTGGTTGGAGACCGCCTCCACCACCCTCGGGTGCCTGTGTCCGACGTTGAAGATCCCGTAACCTCCCAGGAGGTCCAGGTACTTGCGCCCCTTGATGTCTGTGAAGCTGTTGGCGCTGTCGGCCCATTCCACCGAGATGTACTCGGTCGAGACCGACTTGCGGTATTCCAGGATCCCGGGGTTGACGTGGTTCGAGTAGTGGCTGGCCGTGGCCTCCGTGATCCAGCTCCTGTCCTCCTCGGTCAGCTCGCGCTTTCCCACGAGGTCCAGGGTCCTCTGCGTCTCCTTGAGTATCTCCTCCGCCGGGAGCTTCATGATGTTCTCCTAGTCGCCCGAGACGAAGTCGAGGGCCGCGGGAATACCGGCTGTTCCGTTTATTGGGTCCGTAATTCCTCAGAGAGCCAAAGGATGGGCGAGCGTTTCAATCAAGGAAAAAACCCTCCTGGCCTTGAGTTCCTTGAAAAAGGCTTCCGCGGCAAGGACGCTCTCCGGGGCGCCCACCCCGGCCGCCATGAGGGTCTTTCCCCCGCAGAGCATGCTCGCGGCGATCGCCCCGGGAAAGCCCACGCCCGCGGTTCCCGCGGAGAGAAGGCGCGTGGGGCGGATCTCGCAGTCCCAGACCTTGAGCAGGGGCCGGCCGTGGCGCCTTCCGGCCATCCTCACGCGCAGGACCTCGAAATCCCGCGGGGTCTGGGCGCAGGAGGCTCCCAGGGCGCTTCGTTGGGCCAGCGCGGTCACGAAATGCCTGGGAGAGACAGCCGCCCCGTTGACCTGGATCGGGGAGTCCTTGGAGAGGCCCATGCCCGCCAGGAGCGCGAGCTGCCTCTTGACGCTCTCGGGATAGGCGATCTTGAAAAAGAGGTCCCTCACCCCCTTCTTCCTGAGGTAGGCCGGGAGGGTCGCGGCCTCGGAGTGGATCACGGCCCCGGCCGCGACCCTCCCGATGGGCTGCGCGAAATCGAGCTCCTCCTGGGCGCTGTGGGCCGGGACCTCCCTGATGCGGCCGTCCCGGAGGATGGGGGCCGGCTTCTCGAACTCGTCGAGCATGGTCCGAATCGAGAAGGGCGGGAGGAATTCAGCCTCGGAGAGGGAGGGGTCGTGGCTGGCGTCATAGATGCCGACGCTCTCCACCTCCTCGAAGCCCTCGGCCATGCGGGCCACCATCATGTTCGTGATCCCGGGGGTGGAGCCGCAGCCGAGCGCTCCGAGGAGTTCCGCTTTGCGAAACTGCTCGGAGCGCTTCAGTTGCTTTAGGGTCGTGTGATAAAGTCCTCCCAAATCCACGTAGTGCGCCTTCAAGGCCAGGGCCAGGTCCATGGCCTTGAGGTTGAACTCGTACCAGGCGCAGTTAAGTACGCATTGAGAGCCCTTAAGGGCTCTCAATGCGAGAGCAGTGTCCGTTATATCCGTCTTCACTGGCCGTATTTTTTTTCTGTTTGGTATCTTGGCCAGGACGTTTTTGGCCCGCGCCAGGTTCAGGTCAGCGGCATAGATCCTGGTGACCCGCGGGTTGGACGCCAGGTCGTGGAGGGCCGCCTCGGCCATCAGGCCGAAGCCTCCCAGGACGGAGATCCTCATGGCTTGAACTCCCTCAAGGCGCTCTCGAGGATGTCGAGCCCCCGGGCCAGGTCCTTCTCTGGGATGGTCAGGGGCATCAGGGTCCGGATCACGTTGTCGTGGGCCCCGGCCTTGATGACGATGAGGCCTCTTTCCTCGCAGGCCTGGAGGATCTCCTTGACTCGGGAGCCCGGGAGCGGGGTCTTGGTCTTCTTGTCCTGCACGAGCTCGATGGCCCTCATGGCCCCCAGGCCCCGCGAGTCCCCCACGAAAGGGAATTGGTCGCGGAAGGCGTCAAAGCGCTCCGCGACGGCCGTTCCTATTTTTTCCGCCTTTACGACCAGTTTTTCCTCGCGAAATATCTGAAAGACGGCCAGGGCAGCGGCGCAGGACATGGGGTTTCCGCCGTAGGTCCCCCCGACCGAGCCAGCGGCCGCGGCGTCGAGGACCTCGGCCCTTCCCACCACCCCGGAGATGGGCATCCCGGCTGCCAGGGACTTGCCCACCGTGACAAGGTCGGGGACTACCCCCTCGTGCTCCATGGCCCAGAACCTCCCTGTCCGGCCGAATCCGGTCTGGACCTCGTCCACGATCAGGAGGATGCCGTGCCTGTCGCAGAGGCGCCGCAGTCCCGGAAGGAATCCAGGGGTGGGGGCTATGAATCCCCCCTCTCCCTGGACAGGCTCCACGATGATGGCAGCCACGTCCTCGGGCGAGACCTCGGTCAAAAAGAGCCTCTCAAGCTCCTCCAGGCAGTAGGCCGTGAGCTCCTCGGGCTCAACCCCCCTGGGAGGCCGGTAGGGATAGGGAAAGCGCGCGTGGTAGATCTCGGCCGGGCAGGGGCCGAAGCCCTGGCGGAGGGGCTTGTACTTGCCGTCCAGGGTCAGGCACAGGAGGGTTCGGCCGTGGAAGGCGTTGTCGAAGCTGATGACCGCCTTGCGCTTGGTGAAGGCCCTGGCGAACTTGACGGCGTTTTCGACAGCCTCGGATCCGCTGTTGAAGAAGAGGGCCTTCTTTCGGCCGGGGCCCGGGATGGCTCCCGTGAGCTCCTGGCAGGCCTGGAGGTAGTTCTCGGTGGCCGCCACGTGGAAGCTGGTATGCAGGAGCCTGCCCGCCTGCTCCCGCAGGGCCTCCACCACCCTGGGATGGCAGTGGCCCACGTTGAGGGTCCCGATCCCTCCCGCGAAATCCACGTACTCCTTGCCGTCAACGTCCCAGACCCTTGAGTTCTGGGCCTTGGAGATGATGACGTGGGTATAGGAGGCGCTGCCGGTTGAGACCAGCTCCTCCCTCTGTGCCCAGAGGGCTTTTGATCTTGAGGTCTTCGGAGCGGATTTGATTTTTGTAATCATTTTAAGCTGATTTTGAAAAGGAATGCCCCTGATTTTGCGGCCAGAGGCGACTAGTATACCAGTTTCAACAGGAGGCTGTCAAAATCGCAGGGCCTCCTGGATCGCTGCGAAGGCCAGGTCAAGTTGAGCCTTGGTGATGACCAGAGGAGGGGCCAGGCGCACCGTGGTTTCATGGGTCTCCTTGGCGAGAAGCCCCAGGCCCATGAGCCTTTCGCAGAAAGGCCTGGCAGGCCTCTTGAATTCCAGGCCGATCAGAAGCCCCCTGCCCCTGACCTCCAGGATCCCGGGGTGCCTGAGGGTCTTGAGCCTCTCCAGGAAATAGGCTCCCAGCCTGGCTGCTCTTTTGGGAAGCCTCTCGCTGGAGATCACGTCCAAAGCAGCCATTCCGATCGCGCAGGCCAGGGGATTTCCGCCGAAGGTGCTCCCGTGTGTCCCTGGGGTCAGAAGACCCAGGACCTCCCTGGAGGAGGCCACGGCCGAGACTGGATAGAGCCCTCCGGAGAGGGCCTTTCCCAGGACGATGAGGTCAGGCTTGACTCCCTCGTGGTCCACGGCGAACATCCTCCCGGTCCGGCCCAGGCCTGTCTGGATCTCGTCCGCGCATAAAAGCACCTTGCGGCGGGAGCAGATCAGGCGCGCCTGCTTGAGGTAGCCCGCAGGAGGAATCCTGACCCCTGCCTCTCCCTGGATGGGCTCCACGAGCAAGCCGCAGGTGTTGGGGGTGATGGCCCTCTCCAGGGCCTCGGCCGAGCCATAGGGGATGGCCTTAAATCCAGGCGTGGGAGGACCGAAATCCCGGTAAGAGACAGGCTCCGAGGAGAAGCCCACGATGGTCGTTGTCCGGCCGTGGAAATTGCCTTGGCAGACCATGATCTCGGCCCTGCCGCGGGGTATCCCCTTGGCCCTGTAGCCCCAGCAGCGCATGGCCTTGATCGCCGTCTCGACCGCCTCAGCCCCTGAGTTCATGGGCAGGGCCATCTCCTGGCGAGTCAGCCCGCAGATCCTCTTGAGGAAAGGGCCCAGGAGATCGTGATGGAAGGCCCTGGAGCAGAGGGCCAGCCTCCCGAGTTGAGCCCTGGCAGCGGCCACTATCCTAGGGTGGTTGTGGCCCTGGTTCAAGGCTGAGTAGGCGCTCAGGAAATCAAGGTAGCGCCTGCCTTCAACGTCCCAGACATGGACTCCCCTTCCTCGTTCCAGGACCACAGGGAGGGGCTGGTAATTGGGAGCGCAGTAGCGCCTCTCCAGGAGCAGGTATTTTCCGGCTTTGCCCTTCAATGATATACTCGCGCTGTGGGATGCAAGGAACTTCCAGGCCGGCCATTGGCCGGAGTCGCAAAGCCTTTCCAGGGCTTTGCCTCGATCAGGATACTGGATTTTAGCAAATTGCTCCCAGGCCCCTACGCCACCCAGGTCCTCTCCGAGATGGGCTGCCGGGTCACCAAAGTCGAGCTCCCCTACTTCGGGGACCTCATCAGGGAACTCCCCCCCAAAATCCAGGGTGTGGGCTCGACCTACTGGATGGTGAACCAGGGGAAAAGGCTGCTCAGCTTCGATTTTAGGAAGCCCAAGGGGCTGGAGCGCTTGAGGGGGCTCATCAGGAGCTCGGACGTCCTGGTCGAGGGCTTCAGGCCAGGGCTCATGGACCGCATCGGCCTGGGCTACCCGAAGGTCCGGGCCTTGAACCCGCGGCTCATCTACTGCTCCCTGACAGGCTATCCCCCGGAGGGGCCTTGGGCCAGGAAGGCCGGCCACGACCTCAACTTCCTGGCCGCGAGCGGCTTTTTGGGCCTGGGAAACTCCGAGGGCCGCGTGGCCTTCCCCTCGGCCCAGGTGGCTGATCTTGCGGGAAGCATGGCGGCCGTCTCCGGGATGCTGGCCGCTCTCCTGGAGAGGGAGAGGAGCGGCAAGGGAAGGCATCTGAGGATCTCCCTGGCTGAGGCCGTCCACTCCTGGCTCGTGATCCCCTTGGGATACTTGAGGGCCACGGGCCGAGACCCCAGCCGCGAGCCCCATTGGTGGAGCGGGGCCCATCCCTTCTACCGTCTCTACGACACCAAGGACGGGCGCAAGCTCGCGGTCGCGGCGGTGGAGAAGGGCTTTGCCGTGAGCCTCTTGGACGAGCTGGGGCTCTCCAGCCTGAGGGGCTTGGCCGACGATCCCATGGCCAATGCCAGGCCCCTTGGCTCCGCCTTGGCGCGGGCCTTCAGGAGGGAGGGCCTCGGGGAATGGGAGAGGAGGCTCGCGGGCAAGGACTTTTGCGTCTGCCCCGTCCACACCCTGCGGGAGGCGGTCAGCTTCCTGCGGCCGGGCCTGGGAAGGCCCGGCACAGACGCGGCTTAAGGAAATCCTTATAGCGTCTAGGCGGCCAGCCCGTGAGGCCCTCACGCACCTCCAGTATCGGGCCTCAGGACGGCCGCTCCCGCGGCCAGGGCGCAAAGCGCCGGGTCCTCCGCGCTCCTCTCCGAGGCCTCGGCCCACTCCAGGCGCCGGAAGAGGGCCCTGACTCGGGCCAGAAGCACCTGGGCCTCGAAGGGCTTGCTCACGTAGTCGTCCGCCCCTGATTCCAGGGCCAGCTCCTGGCTCTGGGCGCCCTCGGCCGCGGTCAGGATCAGGATGGGCACGTTCCAGAACCGCTGCCGGCTCCTGACGGCCTGGATCATGTCCAGGCCCCCCATCACCGGCATGTTGAGGTCCAGGACCACGAGGTCCGGGGCCTGCTCCGCAAACATCCTGAGGCCTTCCGCCCCCTCCGAGGCCTCGCGGACGGCGCAGCCGTAGGCCTCCAGGATCCTGCGGATGAGGTTGCGCACCGGGGCCTCGTCGTCCACGACCAGGATGCTTCGGCCCGCCAGCGGGAACTTGGAAATCTTCCTGGGCCCATTGGCCGCGGCTGCCTTGGGGGAGGCGAGGCCCCCGGACTCCGCCTCCAGGAGGGCCGAGGCCTCCTCCCAGGAGGTGCTGCCCGCGCTCAGGTGCCAATAGACGTCCTCGGCCATGGGCAAAAGCCAGCCGTTTTTCAGGGCCTCCCTCCTCAATGCGGCCTCGTCCGAGCCCCGGGCGATGAGGCCCCGGAGCTGCTCGGTCAGCACCAGGAGCTCCACCACCACCTGCCGCCCCCGGTAGCCGATCCCGCTGCAGAAGCCGCACCCCGAGGGGGCATAAAGCCGCCGGGGCAGGCCCCTGGCCTCGAGAGCCTTGCGCAGGGAGGCCGGGATCTCCTCCTCCGGGACCTGCCTGCGGCAGCGCGCGCAGAGCTTCCTGACCAGCTTCTGGGCCGAGATGGCGTTGATGGGCGAGGCTATCTTGAAGCGGTCTATGCCCATCTGCTCGAGGCGCGTGATCGTGGAGACGCAGTCGTTGGCATGGAGGGTGGAGAAGACCATGTGGCCGGTCATGGCCGCCTGGAAGGCGATCTCCGCCGTTTCCTGGTCGCGCATCTCGCCGATCAGGACCACGTCGGGGTCCTGGCGCAGGACGGAGCGAAGGGCGGCTGCGAAGCCCAGGCCCGCCTTCTCGTTGACCTGGACCTGGTTGATCCCCTCGAGCTTGTACTCGACCGGGTCCTCCACTGTCACTATGTTGACGGTTTCCCCCTTCAAGCGGTGGAGGCAGGAATAGAGGGTGGTGGTCTTGCCCGAGCCCGTCGAGCCCGTGATGAGGAACATCCCCTTGGGGTTCTTGAGTATCCTTTCCAGTTGGTCCTGGATCTGGGGGCGAAAGCCCAGGGTCTCGAAGGGAATCTCGGCCTGCCTCTTGTCCAGGATCCGGATCACGACCTTCTCCCCGAAGCTGGTGGGCAAGGTCGAGATGCGAAGGCCTATCTCGAAGCCGTCCACCCTGAGCTTGGCCCTCCCGTCCAGGGGGCGCCTGCGCTCCGAAACGTCCATGCTGCCCATGATCTTGATCCTTGAAACCAGGGGCCCGGCCCCGATGCGCTTGGGGAGGTTCATGATGGTGCGCAGGTGCCCGTCCACCCGGAAGCGCACGACGGTGCGGTCATTGTACTGCTCGACGTGGATGTCGCTGGCCCTCATCCTGACCGCGCTGACGAAGAGGTGGTTGACGAGCTTGCTCACCGGCCCTGAGCCGGCCTCCTCCTCGGCCTCGGCTTCCTCCTCCGCCTTTTCCTCCAGGACCTCCAGGGGGACCTCCTCGAACTGCGCTCCGGGAAGGCTTTCCTCCTCCTGGCGGCCGTGGGCCGCCTCGATCAACTGAGTGATCCTGTCCGCGGTCCCGAAGCAGGCCTTGATCTCGCGGCCGGAGACCACGGCGGCGTCGGACTGGGCGTCCAGGTCCAGGGGGTTGGCCATCAGGACCTCGAGGTGCTCGCCGTCCAGGCGCAGGGGGATGAGCCTGTGGCGCCGGCAGAGCTTGTCCGGCAGGAGCTTCAAGGCCAGTTTGTCCAGTGACTCGGGCTTTGGGTCCGAGTAGGGGATCCCGAAGCTCCTTTCGACCAGCCTTCCCACCTCCTCCGGGGAAAGCAGGCCCTGCGCGACCAGGGCCTCGGAGAGGAAGCACTCCCCTCCCTTCTGGAGGCCGTCTAAGGCCGAGGCGAAGCGCGCCCCGGCCTTGGAGAGGGCCCTAGACAGCCACCGATCCTTGAAGCGCTCCAAGTTCTGCATGGTTTTCTCCGTTTGCCAGGCGCTTTCCGAAGGCCCTGCGGACCGCGCTCGTGAGTTCGCTTATGACGAAGGGCTTTGCGACATAGGGGATATTCTTCTCCCGGAGGAGCTCCTCGAACCCCGTCCCGGCCATGGAGCCTGAGATCGCGATCACCGGGAGCCTGCCCAGGCGCCCCTCGGACTCCAGGATCCTGAAGAAGTCGTGCGCGCTCATGCCGGGCATCTTGAGGTCCGTGAGGTAAAGGTCCGGGGGGTCCTGGCGGATGGCGAGCAGGGCCTCGTTGAAGGAATTGACCGCCCTGACCTCGAGGCCCATGGGGGAAAGCGCGCGCCTCAGGACGTCGATGATGATGGCCTCGTCCTCGGCCACCAGGACCCTGGGCTGGCCTTTGGCCGCCCGGGCCTCGGCTTCCTTGGGCTCGGGGGCCTGGGCCTGGAGGGGGATCTCGATCGTGAAGCTGGCTCCCCTTCCGAGGGTGCTGCGAGCAGCGAGGCTCCCCCCCATGCCCTCCACGAGCTGCTTCGAGATGGAAAGCCCAAGGCCCGTCCCTATCCCCATGGGCTTGGTCGTGAAGAAGGGCTCGAAGATGCGCCCCAGGAGCTCGGCCGAGATCCCCGGGCCGTCGTCCTCGATGGAGATCCGCGCGCACTCCCCCACCTGCTGGGTCCTGACCCAGATGCGCCCGCCTTTCTTGGCCGAGGCCATTGCCTGCTGGGAGTTGATGAGGAGGTTGTAGACCACCTGCTGGAACTGAGTGGCCACGAGTTTCAGCCTGGGCAGGCCCTCGGCGTAGTCCTCGGTCACCGCAATCTTGTGGTGCACCCAGTCGTACTTCTTGAGGGCCAGGCACTGCCGCAGCAGCCCGTTGACGTCGCAGGGCTCGGGCTCGGGGGTCTTCTTGCGGGAGAAGGCCAAGAGGTCCTGCAGGACCTGCCGGCACCTCTGGGCCGCCCCGCCCACCACCTCCAGGTCCTTGCGCATGTCCTCCGGGCGGCCCACTCCGGATTTGTGGATCTCCGCGATGCCCAGGATCGCGGTCAAGGGGTTGCTGATCTCGTGTGCCAGGCTGGCCACCAGTGTCCCGACAGTGGCCAGGCGGTCTGCGTGGGCCAGCCTTTGTGACATCTCCCGCTTCTCAGCCTCCGCCTTGGCCTGCTCCTCCTCAAGGGCCCTCCTGGCCTCGCGCTCTCCATGGACTGCCTTGAGGGTCACCAGGCCGCAGATGAGCAGGGTCGCGGACTTGACGGCCCACTCGAGGAAAGCTGGAACCGCCCCCTCCCAGGCCAGCCCGGGCAGGTAGAGGAGGCCCAGCATCGCGGCCTCAAGCCACGCCGCGCCCAGGGCTCCCCTCCTGGTCAAAAACAGGCAGGCCGTGAAGATGGGCAAAAGGAAGAGCACCCAGAAATAGGAGTCCCGGCCCCCTGAGGAATGGATGATGGAGGCGATCAGGAGGTTGTTGGCCGCTATGGATATGAGCGCTGACCTTTTGGGCGGAAGGAATTTGTCCCAGAGGGCCAAATTGGCGAGGTTGAAGACCAGCAGGCCCAGGAAGCTCCAGAGGATCTGCGGATACTGGAAGGAGGGGTTCTGGTTTCCCAGGGCCGCCACCAGCACCATGAAGGCCAGGAAGGCGATCTCGTGGTTTCTCTTCACTTTTTCCATGATTTCCCTCTCTTGTCCGGGCTAGGCCGGGGCCTAGGAAGGCCCGGCGCAGACGCGGCTGAGGAAATCCTCATAGCGTCTAGGCCGTGGCGCTCTCGACTTTCTTCTCATCCACCTTCTTCAAGGAGGCTGCCAGGGCCTCGAGCTTCCTGGCCTTCTCTATGACGAACTCCGCCCTCTTCTTCGCTGTCCCGGTGAGCTCGCCCTGGCAGAGGCTCTCGAGGGCTCCGAGCAGACCCTCCACGCAGCTCTCCAGGACTGCGTTGGCGTCCTTCAAGGCCTCGCGCAGGGCCCGCTCCCTGCTCCAGCGGCGCATGACCGCCAGGAGGTTCTCCCTGTTGACTGGCTTGACCAGGAAGTCCAGGACCCCTTCCTTCAAGGCCTGGATGGTCACCTCGATGTCCGGAAAGCCGGTCATCAGGATGACCTCGGTCTCGGGGAACTCCCGGTGCACTATTCCAGCGAGGGCAATCCCGTCGATGGCTCCGGGCATGGAGAGGTCCGAGAGCACTGCGTCGAAGCGGCCGGCCTTGAGCCTCTCCTGGGCCAGCTCCCCGCTCTCAGCCTCGGCGGTTTCGTAGCCCTCGGCCTCCAGGAACCTGCGCAGGACAGTCCTGACTCCAGGCTCGTCGTCCACTATGAGGACCCTGCGTCCGTTTGCTTGAAGAGTCGAGTCCATGTCTTGTAACCTCCTTAAATAGTTAGCTGGCCGCCGGGGAGAATTCTTGCTCCGGGAGATCCTCTGCGCGCGGCCTGGAGGTCCCCCTCCCCAGTTCCTCCA
>CAYLZQ010000014.1:0-13631 GCA_964388045.1 uncultured Elusimicrobia bacterium
CAGCCAGTCCACGTGGCCCTCGGACTGCTCGAGGATGTGCTCCAGTATCTCGCGGCTCCCCCCGTCCTTGAGCTTGACGCAGAGGTCGATCGCCTCGTTGTAGGTCTTGACCCCGCCCAACTCGAGCCTGAGGTCGTTCTCGAGCTGCTGCCTGACGTCGGTCCCCACCCGGATCACGTCGTAGCGGGAGATGTTGGGAATGCCCTCCAGGAAGAGGATGCGGTCGATGAGGGACTCCGCGTGCTTCATCTCTCCCAGGGCCTCGCCGTGATGCTTCTTGGCGAGCCTGTGGTAGCCCCAGTTCTCGCACATCTTGGCCTGGACGAAGTATTGGTTGATGGCCGTCAGCTCGATGGTCAGGGCCTTGTTCAGGGCCTCGATGACTTTGGAATCGCCTTTCATGCTCCCTCCCTCCTGGAAATCGATCCTCGGTGGCCCCATCTTATCATATTTTCCCGTTCCGGGCAGGAACGGGAATCCAATCGAATGAGCCCAGGCATGAGGTTTTGTTAAGATCAAGCCATGAGATATCTCCCCGCCCTGCTGCTGGCGGGAGCCTGCGCCCACCTTCCCACCCCGCCCGCCCCGGCTGTCAGGATAGGCCTGGAGGTCCTGGAGGAAAACGGCTTCCAGGAGCTTAAGGGAAAGCGCCTCGGGCTCATCACCAATCATACGGGAAGAGACAGTTCCGGCCGCAGCACGGTCGAGGTCCTGGCCCAGGCCCCCGGCCTGACCCTGGCCGCGGTCTTCTCCCCGGAGCACGGCTTCAAGGGGACAAGCGAGGAGCATGCGGTCGGCTCCACGACCCTGCTCCTGGCCGGCCGCGAGATCCCGGTCCATAGCCTCTACTCCGGAGGAATCGAAGGAATGCGCCCCAGGCCAGAGGATCTCAAGGGCCTCGACGCCCTGGTCTTCGACATCCAGGACATAGGAGCCAGGTTCTACACCTACCTCGCCACCATGGGCATGGCCCTGGAGGAGGCGGCCAAGGCCGGGATCGAGTTCATCGTGCTCGACCGCCCCAACCCGATCAACGGAGAGACCCTCGAGGGGCCGATCCTTGAGGACCTGAGCCTGCGCCAAGTCACGGCCACGGCCTACTTTCCAGTGCCCATCCGCCACGCAATGACAGCCGGGGAGATCGCCCTTCTCCACAACTCCGAGGTCAGGCACCCCAAGCTCAAGGTCGTCAGGATGAGGGGCTGGTCGCGCGGGATGTGGTACGACCAGACCGGCCTGCCCTGGGTCCCCCCCTCCCCCAACATGCCGGACCTCGAGGCAGCCGCCCTCTACCCCGGGATCGCCTGCCTCGAGTTCACGAACCTCTCCGTCGGCCGCGGGACCCCCTGGCCCTTCCGCTGGGTCGGGGCCCCCTGGCTCAGGGCGCAGGAGCTGCTCGCCCGTATGAAGGCCGCTCCGCTCGAGGGGATCGAGTTCTCGGCGCAGGACCGCGCCCCCGCCAAGAGCGCCTACGAGGGGCAGGCCTGCCGCGGCGTTCTCCTGAGGATCACCGACCGGGGGCGCCTGAGGCCCCTGAGGGTCTTCGCCCATCTCGTGACCGCCCTCAGGGACCTCCACCCCTCCGAGTTCGACCTAGCCTGGGAGAGGACCCGCAGGCTCGTCGGAAGCGAGCGCTTCAAGAGGCTCTACGACGCGGGGGCCTCCCCCGAGGAGATCCTCCGCCACTTCGAGGCGGACTCGGGCCTCTTCGAGGCGCAAAGGGGCCGCTTCCTCCTCTACCCATGAGCCTTCTCGGATTGGCGCTCGTCTTCTCCCTAAGCCGCCCAGCTGCGGCCGAGCCCAGCCTGGAGGAGAAGGCGGGCCAGCTCTTCATGGTCGCCATCGACACAGAGATCGCGGCCCGCTACGAGTCCTACATCCGCTCGGGAAGGCTGGGCGGGGCAATCCTGCGTTGGGACCGCTTCTCTGGCGCCGAGGCCAGGGCCTTCTCGCAGCGCATGCAGGAGTGGGCCTCATCCTCCCCGAGCCGCATCCCCTTTTGGGTGGGGACTGACCACGAGGGCGGCCCCTTCTTCACCCAGCGCCTCTTCGGGGGAGCCCCCTTCCCGGGCAACATGGCCCTGGGGGCGGCGGGCTCTGAGAGCCTGGCGGAGGAGGCGGCTTACGCCCTGGGGCTCGAGCTGCGCGCCCTGGGAATCCACGTGACTTTCGCCCCCGTCCTCGACGTCCAGACGAACCCCGACAACCCGATCATCGGAGTGCGGTCCTTCGGGGAGGACCCAGGGCAGGTCTCCCGGCTCGGCCTGGCCTCCCTGCGGGGCTACAGGCGCTCGGGGATACTCCCGGTCGTCAAGCATTTCCCAGGCCACGGGGAGGCGAGCGTGGACTCCCACCTCGAGCTTCCCGTCGTGGCGAAATCCCTCGAGGCCCTCCGCGGCTCCCATCTCCTCCCCTTCCGTGCCGCGATCGAGGCGGGGGCGCCGGCCCTCATGCCCGCCCACATCGTCTTTCCCGCCCTGGGGACCGGGTCCCTGCCTGTCACCCTCTCGAGCCCGGCCCTCCAGGGCTTCCTCCGGAAAGAAATGGGTTTTGGGGGCGCGGTCTTCTCGGACAGCCTGGACATGGGGGCGATCGCGGGGCGCTACGGCGCCGGGGAGGCCGCGATCCTGGCCCTCCTGGCCGGAAACGACGTCCTCCTCGCCGGGAAAGCGGACTTCCCGCAAGTCTACGAGGCGGTCCTCGCCGCCGTGAGGGGCGGGAGAATCCCGAGGGAGCGCCTGGAAGAGGCGGCGGGAAGGGTCCTGAGCCTCAAGCGCCTCGGCCTCCTCGGCGCGGGCCGCAGGGCCCTCCCTTTCAAGACGCTGGGGAGCCGGCGCCACCGCAGGCTCGCCCGCCGGATCGCCGAGCTCTCGGTCACGCTCGCGCGCAACGAGGGCGCCCTCATCCCCCTGCGCCCGCCCAAGGAAAGCACCCTCTGCGTCGTCGTGATGCGCTCCCCTCGCTTCGAGGAGGAGGCCCGCCTCCTGGTCTCGGAAATCCGCAGGCGCCACCTCCGGACCGAGTCCGTGGAGCTCCTGCACGTCCCGGAGAGGGCTTCGGCCGCGGAGGCCCTCGAGAGGGCGCGGAGGGCCGACTTCCTCGTCGTCGGGACCTTCGCCTTCGGCACGGGGGACTTCAAGGACCAGGTCTCCCTCGTCCGGGAGATCCTGGCCCTGGGAAAGCCCACTGTCCTCATCAGCTTCATGAACCCCTACGACCTCCGCCACTTCCCTGGGGCCAGGGCCGCCCTCTGCACCTACGGCCTGACGCGGAGCGCGCTCGAGGCCGCTGTGAGGGTCCTCTTCGGAGAGAGGAAGCCCCGGGGCCGCCTCCCCGTCACGATCCCGGGGTTCGCCAAGGCGGGCGAGGGCCTATAGGCGGCGCAAGACCCCGAAGAGCCCCCACCCGGAGGCCGCGGCCAGGGCGGCAAGGAGGGAGGCGGCCGCGGGCCGGCCGAGAAGGAGGAGCCCGGTCGCCAGGAGGCTCGCGTAGACGCAGACGCAGCCGAGGAGCCAGCCCGTCACCGAATCCATGAGGCTGACCGGCTGCGCCTCGGGGCGGCCCGCCCTCTCCGCGACCGGCCCCCAGCCCTGCGGGGCCGGGGCGACCTTCCGGTAGAAGCGGGCCAGGGTCTCGGGGGGCTCGGGGGGAGTCAGCAGGGTCGCTGAAAGCCAGGCGGCCGTGGTTCCCGCGACGGTCAGAAGAAGCAGCGCGGCATACTGGCGCGGGTCGCTCGCGGAAAGCCCCCCGAGGCGCTGGAGACCGAGGGAGATCGCCGCGGCCGCGACCATGGCCGAGATCTCGCTCCAGGCGTTGATCCTCCACCAGTACCAGCGCAGGATGTAGACAGCCCCGCAGCCGGCCCCGATCGAGATGAGGAACATCCAGGCCCCGGAGATCGTCTGCATCCGCCGCGTCACGAGGAAGCAGAGGGCGGCGAGGAGCAGGCAGGCCAGGCGGCCCGCCGCCACGTAGTGGGCCTCGCTGCGGCCCACGGCGAGGAAGCGGCGGTAGACGTCCCCCACCAGGTAGGAGGCCCCCCAATTGATGTGAGTGGAGAGGGTGGACATGTAGGCCGCCGCGAAGGCGGCAAGCAGCAAGCCCTTGAAGGGGCTGGGAAGGACCTCCATCATGACTCTGGGGTAGCCCTCGCCGGGGTTGGAGAGCCCCGGGTACATCAGGAGGGAGGCCAGGGCGACCAGGATCCAGGGCCAGGGCCTCACGGCGTAGTGGGCGATCGAAAACCAAAGGGCCGAGCCCACGGCATGGCGATCGTCTTTGGCTGCGAAGAGCCTCTGGGCGACGTACCCTCCTCCCCCAGGCTCGGCCCCTGGGTACCAGCTCGCCCACCAGGCGACCCCGAGGTAGGTGAGGAAGGTCGAGACCGGCATCCAGGCCGAGCCCGCGGAGGGAAGCAAGGAGAGGGTCTCCGGGCCAGCGGGAGCCAGGCGAGAGACCCGGGCCGCAAGCTCCGAAAGCCCCCCGACTTCCCCCACCGCGAAGACGGCGAGGACCACGCAGCCGAGCATGGCGAAGAGGAACTGGAAAAAGTCCGTCATCACGACTCCCCAGAAACCCGAAAGAAAGGTGTAGAGCGCCGTCAGGGCGAAGCAGAGCCAGAGGGCCGCTGAGGCCTCCCAGCCGAGGGCGACGCGCAAGACCGTGGCCATCCCGAGGTTCACCCAGCCCATGATGATGAGGTTGATCGGGAGGGCGAGGTAGAGGGCCCGGAAGGCCCGAAGGACCGCCGCGGGCCTGCCGGAGTAGCGGAGCTCGGTTAGCTCCACGTCTGTCATCACCCCCGCCCTCCGCCAGAGCTTCGCGAAGAAAAAGACCGTCAGGAGGGCGCTGAAGGCCTGGCTCCACCAGAGCCAGTTCCCCGCGATTCCGTGCTTGGCGACGAGCTCCGTGACCGCCAAGGGGGTGTCGGCCGCGAAGGTGGTGGCGACCATCGAGGTCCCCGCCAGCCACCAGGGAAGCTCCCGAGAAGATAGGAAGAAGGCCTCGGTCCCCTCTCCCGCCCTCCGGGCGTAGTAAAGGGCGATCGCGAGGGAGGCGGCGAAATAGAGGCCGACCACCAGCCAGTCGGAGGCCATGAGGGCCATGGCCCTATCCTATCTATTGCGCAAGGGGAAGGGAAGGACCCCCTCCGGGCGGGGCCAATGGATCGAAAATGGCACCGGCCCTAACCCCGGCGCCCCGGCGGGCGCGGCGACTCGGCTTATGCTTTCGTCGCAAGAATCCCCTGATGCGGGATTCTTACGAGGAAATTAAAATTTACACAAAGTTTCTGGCAATTCAGGCCGAGGCCAGTTATGCTTAATGACAACCTGGCCTGAAGAGTCTCGGTTAAAGAAATGAATGTCTGGATGACGCTTTTCTTGATGGCTTCCGGCCTGCCGGCCGCAGCCGGACCTCCGCGCGGGCCATTCCCGGCTCCAGAGCCGGCTCAAGCCTGGCTGGCCCATGATCCGGGCGCAGCCATGGGCGGATTCCTGCACCCAGCCTACCGCGTCATCGAGGGAGTTTCGGACGGGGTCTACGATTTCATGAGGTCTCATCTCATCGGGAACATCCTCCCCAGGCGCCTCACCCGCAGCCTGCGGCGCTCGCCGGATTCGGATTCCTACGCGCTTCTTTCCGAGGAATTGAGCCGAAAGGAGCACCGCTTCCTGGCGCGCCTCCAAGAGACCTATCCCATTCAAAATGGGACCGCGGGCGGGCCTTATACCTCCTTCCAACTGGCCGAATGGCGGGCTTGGGCTGCCCAAGAGCAGGTGAGCGTGCTCATCGACTCAATGAAGGACGCGCTCCTGGGCCGTTATGAGCTCGAATCTTTCGGCCATGCCTCGGGCCGCTACGCCCGGGACCCGCGCAACTGGAAGCCGAGGTTTTTGACCGCCTCCGGGATCCTCGGGGGAGCCTTTCTCTATTTGAACGGCATGCACGCCGAGGCTCGCGCGGGGTTCATGAGGCTCGGCATCGATCTTCAGGCTGGGATGAAAATCCGCAGTGCCCTCCAGGGAGACGCAAGAACGGGTCACCTGGCCAACCTGGAATTATCCTACAAGGACAGACCCTTGACCCTGGTCACGGAATGGGGCGCTGAGCGCGGCCATCTACGCCATGAGCGCTTGGGCCTCAAGTACCAAATCAGGTATTGAGAGCCAACGGCTTAGATCCCTCCTGTCCTGCCGCAGAGCGCGAGGCCTCGGAGCGGAACTTGCTGGGGCCAATGCCCTATCCCATCTATTGCGCAAGGGGAAGGCAAGGACCCCCTCTAGGCCCCCGGGCGCACAAGGACCAGGACTTTCGGCCCATGCGGGCCGGCTGAGCGCCACCCATAATAAATTAATGATTCCTCGAAGGCCACGACGTTGCATCCCTGCGGCTCTGCCCAAGAAGAGCCGGCTCATCCGTGCTTGGCTGGCAGGAGCGGTTTTCCTGCTGGCTTCAGGGAGGGCGATGAGCGCTGCCCAAAACGCTCAAGATGGAAGCAAAACGCTTGGGGGTCCCTCCTATCCGAGGACCGGCCGGTTCCTTGAAAGAGCCGCTGAAAAAGCGCGCCAAAGGCAGAAGACCGCAGGGAGCTCTCTTGGGGCCAAGCCCTCCAAAGAATTCCTTGAGTATTTCGGAGTGGTCTCAGTCGAATCCCCCGTATTCCGTTCAAACTCAAGCGATCCCTCAGCGCGATTTCAAAATCGGAGTTTCCCCATGCAACTCGATGACTATCTTTCCCAGGGCTCCGACAAGCCTCGAAATGCCGCCTTGAGTGCGCCCCAAGCCGGGGTCGTGCCCAAAGTCCCCGATCTTGCTCTTCCTGGCTCAAAAGGCTCCGCCGGTTTTGCCTTTATGGAGACCATGGACTCTCAAAGCCCCAAGACGGATTCCTTGGGTCCGTCGCTGTTGTCAAGCCCCCCTGAAGAGGGAGTGGAGGTGTGCTGCCGACCTACCGATTTCGTCGTAGGCGTTATCGCGGATCATTGCTATTTGAAGCTCAAGGGAAGGAAACTCGTGCATGGCATGATCACTCCGAAAGATCCCCGCCAATATCAGGCTGCCTTCCTGGGAGCGGCTCCGGCGCCTGTTCTCACCGAGCCGAGCGACCATCCCGGGAACTCATCGCTCAGAAACGGGAAGTGCGATCCAATCCCGGCCACGACGCTCAAGGATGAAGACTGCCTATTGCATGCGCAGAATGCGCTCGAGCGGGGAAACTACAATCTTTTCGAGAACAACTGCAACACCTGGGTTTCCCGGCTGCTCCAGCATTGCAAGCTCCGCTACATCTTTCACGGAAGAGCCCTCGGCGCTCATCCCGCCTCCGGATTCGCCGGCCTTCGGCCGGCGATCAGGATCGGGTCTTTGGAAGGGCAAGGAACAGACCCCTGGCAAGGAGAAGAATATCGGTCTCTTCTGCCGGGAGACGAGGAACAATCCGAGGCTCCCGCCATCGGACTTGAAATCCTGTGGTGATTTACCGAGCCTGGCGTCTTTCCCTGTCCAGCCAGGGCGAGAGGACCCAGGCCAGGGCGAAAGTCCCTACCGTCCCCAGGATCACCAGCCAGCTCCAGCCCAGAGGGAAGACCTTGATCTCGGAGAGATTTTGTCAAGCGGTTTCGACGGAATCAAACGCGCGTGTCAGGAGTCCTGAAGTTTCTTATGAGGCAGGCCTCCCCCCACCCAGAAGATTCAACCTTTTTGCCTCGCGAGAGAGGGTTTTGTCCTTGCTCCAGACCTTTGCGCGAGCGAGTCTCGCCGACGCCATTAGATGTACGTCCACTGAGCCGAGTCCAGTGCCATGTAGCCGCTCGCTTGATATTAAGGCGAGCACTTCCGCATGTCCCGCTACCGGTGCCGCCGGCAGAGCGTGAAGGAGATCCAGGATCTCCGTCCGGCGCGGGAGGTTGCCGCAGGCGAGTTCCTCGATAACGAACGGATGAGTTAGGACAGAGCCCTCATTCAAGAAGGCAACCAACCCCGGTTCCGTTTCTCGAAGATGGTCAGCCCAGACAGATGTATCTACGAGAATCATCGACGCCGGCGGCCTGCGCGAAAGCGCGGGGCCGAGCCGCCGAGTGCCGCAAGACGCTCACGGGCTTTCTTTTCGATAAGCGCCTCGAGACCAGCATGAACCAGGGCCGTTTTTTCATGAGTGCCAGTCAACTCTGCGGCGCGCTTCAAAACGTCGTCTCTGATGATTATTGTTGTTCTCATACATACCAGTATGCATTAAATATATGTATCTGTCAAGCCTGTTGAGCCTGGCGCTGTTCCCTATCCAGCCAGGGCGAGAGGACCCAGGCCAGGGCGAAAGTCCCGGCGGTCCCCAGGATCACCAGCCAGCTCCAGCCCAGAGGAAAGACCTTGATCTCTGAGAGATAGAGCAGGCGGGCGTTCACTCCGGCCATGACGAGCATGGCGGCCACGTTGGCCCGATTGGCTGGCCTCCGGGTCATGAGCCCCAGGAGGAAGACCCCCAGAAGGGACCCGAAGGTCACCCCCCCGATCTTGAAGGCGAGCCAAAGCATCCTGTCGAAAAAGCTGAAGTAGTAGGCGATCAGGCCCAGAAGCCCGGCGAAAACCACGATCGAGACCCGGGAGACCAGGAGGTAATGCCTCTCGCTCGCCTCGGAGCGGACCAGGGGCCGGTAGATGTCGGTCACAAAGACAGCGCTCAGTGAGGCCAGGGGGGAGTCGATCGAGGCCATCACGATCGCGGCGAGGACCAGGCCCTTCAAGAGCTCGGGCATGGCCGTGACCGCGAAGTGAGGATATATCTTGTCAAGCTTCTCCGGGAGGGCCAAGGCCGGGTTGAGCTTGTAAAAGGAGAAGAGGCTCGCCCCCACGGCCAAAAACAGCATCAGGACAGCCAAGGACCCCAGGATGCTCAGGATCAGGGTCTTCTGGCTCTCGCGCCTGGTCTCCACGGTGAGGAGCTTCTGCATCATCTCGTGGTCCGTGCCGAAGGCGGCCATGGAGCCGAAGAAGCCGTTGAAGACCGCCACCCAGATGATGTTCGGATCCTCGAAGAACTTCTTGAGGAATCCCGGCTCCGAGGGGGAGGGGCCCCAGTTCCAGACCTGGAGCCTTCCCGCCTCCCCGGCCACCCTCCAGAGGGTCGGGAGCCCCCCCTCCACCTGCCAGGCGACGAAGGCGATCGTGGCCGCGCCTGCGGCCATGAAGATCAGGGCCTGGAGGACGTTGGTCCAGACCACGGCCTTGATCCCCCCGTAGCCGATGTAGAGGGTCCCGGCCAGGGTGAAGAGAGCGATCACGGGGATGATGTGCCAGCCCAGGAGGACGCTCACCGCCAGGGAGGCGGCCATCAGGCGCACCCCCGAGGCCAAGAGCCTGGTTACGAAGAAGAAGCAGGTCGCCGCGTACTGGGTCTGGCCCCCGAAGCGGTGGCGCAGGAACTCGTAGATCGTGGTGCAGCGGTACTGGTAGAAGGCGGGGATGAAGAGGAAGGCCACGACCAGGCGCGAGGCGGCCGATCCTATGAAGAACTGCGCGTAGTTCCAGTTCTCGCGGAAGGCCGTGGCCGGGACTCCGATCACGGTCATGGCCGAGATCTCGGTCGCCACGAAGGAGAGGCAGGCCACCCACCAGGGGATACTCCGGGCCCCGAGGAAGAAGTCCTCCGTATTCTCCTCCCGGCGGCCCGAGTACCAGCCGACCAGGAGCATCAGGACCACGAGGAATGCGACCAGCCCGAAGTCGGCCGGGGTGAGGCTGGTCCCCCCGGAAAACCAGCTCTTCAGCTCCACTTCCTCTCCTGGGGGCTCCGAGCGGCCGCCACGGAGGCTACGACCCGGCCGGAGCCCTGGGCCTGCGCAGGGCCACGGGCATCCGCCCCGGAACCTCGATCGCCCCCAGGATGGCCCTGGCCGCGGCCCGCTGCGCGGCCTCGGAGCTCGAGAAGGCGCAGAGGCCCGGGGCCGAAAATTCCTCAAAGACGAAGGGACTCCCGAAGGAAACCAACAGGCGCCGCCCCCCCTTGGCCAGGGCCGAGCGGATGCGCCGGACGTCCTCAGGGGCGTACTCTATGCGGCCGGTGTAGGCGCGGGGGCTTAGGAAACTTCCGACCAGGAGAGTCCCCTCGCCCCGGAGTTCGGCTTCCTCGGCCGGCCTGACCTCGGCCCCTGCCTCCCTGAGGGTGGCCACGAAGGCCTCCCCGGCCCAGTCCTCCGGGGAGGAGGCCTCAGGCTCCCAGTAGCGTATCTTCTCCCCGGCAGCCAGGGTCTGAGGCGGACCCGCCCAGGCCAGGCAGGCCTCGGCCATCTTGGCCGCGGTCTCGCGGTGCTTGCGGCAGCCCACGATCCCCGGGTCCGGGGAGGCCGAGGCGGCGGAGGCCTTTCGTCCATGCTCCAGGCGCTCGTAGGAGGCGCAGACCGCGCTCCTGAGCTCCGGCCTCTCGCCCAGCTCGGCCGCCAGGGCGCGGATCAACTCCCGGGGCCTGGCTGGAACAAGCAGGACGTCGTTGCCAGAAAGGAGGGCTCTCACCCCTGCCTCGGTCTCGTCCAGGTTCTCCCTGACGGCGCCCATGCTGAGGGCATCCGTCACGACTAGGCCCCTGAATCCGAGCTCGGAGCGCAGGGTCCTGCCGATGTCGGGCGAGAGGGAGTAAGGGAGCTTGCGGTCCCTCTCCAGGGCGGGGACGGCCAGGTGCCCGGTCATCACCGCATCCGCCTCCTCGGCCAGGGCTCGGAAAGGGGCCAGCTCCCGGCGGAAAAGGACGGAGCGGGAGACCCTGACCGCCGGGAGCTCGAGGTGCGAGTCCTCTCTGGTTTCCCCGTGCCCCGGAAAATGCTTGAGGCAGGAGAGGACCCTTTCGGATCTCAAGCCCTTCAGGGTGGCCCGCCCAAGGCGCGCGACGGCGCCCGGGTCCGATGAGAAGGAGCGGATGTTGACGATCGGGTTGGAGGAAAGGGTCGCCAGGTCCAGGACAGGGGCCAGGACCCAAAGGACCCCCAGGGCCCGGGCCTCAAGGGCTGTGATCGCCCCCTTCTGGTAGGCCAGGGTCTCGGAGTTGGCGGCCCCCAGGCCCATGTTCGAGGAGAGGGCGGTCCCTCCCTGGCATTGGCTGGCCACCCCATCCTCGTAGTCGGCGCAGAAAAGAAGAGGGGCCCTGGCCGCGGCCTGTAGGCGCGCGGTGAAGCCGGCCACCTCCTCCACCTGGCCCCCGTAGAGGCAGAAACCCCCCACCCCCATCTCGACCAGGGAGAGGGCCTCGCGGGGGTCGTCCACCCCGAACTTGAAGCCGGGGAAAACCAGCCGGGCCGCCTTCTCAGCCTCGGTCACCGGCCCATTATGCCTTTTCCGGTCAGGAGAGGTAAATAGGGGCAGTCTCGTTTTTCGTGTGTCGCGATTTTTCGTGTTGACTGGGGCTCGGTTATGGGTGTATACTAATTTATGGCTCATTTGAGGCGAACATGCTGACCCTGACGACGAAAGCCGCGGAGAAGATCCAGTCCTTCCTCGCAAGCGACGAGAGCGCCAAGGGCAAGGGCCTGCGCGTGATGCTCAAGCCCTCAGGCTGCGCGGGCTACGAGTACGCCCTGGCCTTCGACGAGAAGCGGACAGGCGACACGATCCTGCCCCAGGCCGGCTTCGAGGTGCTCATAGACGAGAACAGCCTCCCCCTCCTCGAGAACGCCACCGTAGACTACGGCGAGGACACGATGGGCTCCGGCTTCAAGATCTCCAACCCGCTCGAAAAGGGCTCCTGCGGCTGTGGAAAGTCCAAGAAGTTCCAATAATAGCGGCATCTAAGGACTGCGCGCGAAGGCGCGGCCTTCGCTTGCGATCATGATCACCCTGACCCCCCGGGCGGCGCAAAAGGTCCAGAGCCTGGCCCAAAGCCAGGGAAAGGCTCAGGCCATCCTGCGCGTGCGGGTGGGAGCCGGAGGCTGCTCGGGCCTCAGCTACGAATTCGAGCTGACAGAGGAGCTTGCTCCGGACGACATCGTCTTCGAGGGGAAAGGGGCCAAGGCCGTGGTGGATCCCCGTTCGGACTTCTTCGTGGGAGGCTCCGAGGTGGACTACCAGGAATCCCTGATGAAATCCGGCTTCGTGGTCAGAAACCCCCTGGCCAAGGGAAGCTGCTCCTGCGGAAGCTCGTTCAGCGTCTGAGCCCCCCTTCCGGGCCAACCCTAAATCCGGTACAGCATCCAGTACACGACCACCCCGGTGAGCGAGACGTAGAGCCACAGGGGCAGGGTCCGCCTGGCCCACCAGCGATGTTCCTCGAAGCGTTCTCTGGCCGCCAAAAACAGGGTGCGCAAGGCCATCGGGACGACCGCGACCGCGAGAACCGTATGGCTGATGAGGATGGAGAAGTAAAGCGGGCGCACCCAGCCCCTCCCCTGGAAGGATACCGAGCCCACCTGGAAGTGGTAAGCGAGGTAGCTGACCAAAAAGAGGGTCGAAGAGGCGAAAGCCGAGAGCATGCAGAGGCGATGGCGGGCCACCCTGCCCCTGCGGATGTAAAACCAGCCGGCGCTCAGGAGTATGGCCGAAAGGGCGTTTAAGCTCGCGTTCAGGCCGGGAAGGGGGCTGGCAGGAACCGCCAAGGGACCTACTCTGCTTCCGCGACCTCGACCGAGGCGTAACGCCCGGAGTCGGGAGGCTGGCCCGCGTTGAACCTCGGCCCGTGCTTGGCGATCAGGGCCCCGGCTATGTCCTTGAAGTCCTCGAGGCTTTCGATGTCCGCCTGGGCCACGTAGTCGAAGTAGATGTCCTTGGAGACGGCAAAGAGCTGGGCCGCCGCGGGCTCGGCTTGGCCCGTCATGTGCCGGCTCAGGGCCTCGTAGACGCCGCCCTCCAGGGCCAGGCCCACGTACAAGACGACGGCGTTTCCCGAGGCGTCGAAGGTCACGAACTCGTAGACCCCCGGCCTCCGGGGGGCGTGGGCTGGGAGGGCGTCCGGCTTGAAGCGGTAGCACCGCTCGGACATCACGATCCGGAAGGTCTTCGTCACGCCGCCTCCAGGTCCTTCGGGGGCAAGCTCTGCCAGACCGCCTTCCCCACGAAAAAAGGCCCCATGCTCTGGATGAAGGTCGAGGTCTGCTTGGTCCTGCGCATCTCCTGGACCAGGGCCGAGAGGGGGTGGAGCTCGCGGCCGACGAGGCCGATCACGAAGTCATTGTCGTCTTTGTCCAGGCCCGCGCAGGCCAGGCGTATGTCCTTGGCCAGGCCCGCCTCCCCGAAGTTGAAGCCGATCGTGCTGTGCTCCTTGATGATCTGGGACTGCTCCTGGCGCGGCAGGAGGGCGAAGGAGCCCGTGCGGCGCAAGGGATACCAGAGGGCCCAGGGCCAGGCCGGGTCCAGGACAGTGCGCCGGGGCTTCTTGAGGAGCCAGTCCTCGAGGTTGGGCTCGTAGCCCAGGGCATAGGTCCTCCCGAAAAACGCGAATTCAGGCTTCTGGACCAGGCCCGCGAATGGGCCCTGGCCGAGCAGGCGGCGCAGTTTGCCCAGGAAGAAGCCGGGGTCCTCGGAGAGGGCCAGGACCCCGACCCCCCTGGGGTCGTTGACTTCCTCGTAGAGCACCCCCTCGATGCCCCCCTCGGCGAGGGCCTGCGCCAGGGGGGCGCAGTCGCGGCAACCCCCGAAGGCCTGGAGCTGCATGA
>CAYLZQ010000015.1:0-12906 GCA_964388045.1 uncultured Elusimicrobia bacterium
GGGCCCCGGAGGGACCCTCATCCGCCATGCCCAGGCGGGGGACTCGGTCCATGTCGCGGTCTGCGTCGGCCGGCCCAATCTCTCCATGTACGGCCAAAGCCGCTACGGGCGGCGGGTACTCGAGCGGCGGGGCCGGCAGGCCAAGGCGGTCGCCCGGAGGCTCGGATTCAAGAAAGTCCACTGGCTGGGCCTCAAGGACGAGACCCTCGAGCAGGACCTGAACTCCACGGTCAGCGCCCTGGAAAGGGTGGTCCGGAAGGTCAAGCCCCAGATCGTCTATCTCCACCACGGCGGCGACTTGAACCAAGACCATCGGGGGTTCTTCAAGGCCGGGATGATCGCCCTGCGGGGCTTCCTGCGGCCCCTGGTCCGCCGGGTGCTCGCCTTTGAGACGGCCTCGAGCACCGAGCAGGCTGCCTCCGGGCCCGAGTGGCAATTCTGCCCCAACTACTTCGTGGACATCGGAAGGACCCTCGGCGCCAAGCTGGAAGCCCTCGCGCTCTACGATGACGAATTGCGCCCCTTCCCCCACCCCCGCTCGCGCGAGGCCTTGACCGCCCTCGCCCGGTGGCGCGGGAGCGCGGTGGGCTTTGCGGCCGCCGAGGCCTTCCAGCTCATCCGCGAGTGCGCCGCGGAGGGGGCATGATCGCCGCCGTCACCCAGCCCGAGCACCTGCCCTGGCTGGGATGGTTCGACAAGGCCCGCCAAGCCGACGTCCTGGTTCTGCTTGACAACGTCCAGTTCAAGAAGCGCTACTTCGAGAATAGAAACCGCATCCGCTCCTCCAATGGCCCCGTCTGGCTCACCGTCCCTGTCCTCACCCGGGGGCGCTCGACCCAGACGATCCGCCAGGTCGAGATCGATCCCACGGCCGACTGGGCCCCAGGCCAGTGGAAGGCGATCCGTCTCAGCTATGCCCGGGCCCCGCACTTTGAGCGCTACGCCTCCTTCCTCGATGAGATTTATCTCGGGCGCTCCTGGCGGAGACTTTCAGAGCTCAACGAGACGTTCATCCGCTGGGGGCTCGAGAGGTTCGGCTATCGCCCCAAGGTCCTCAGGGCCTCGGAACTGGGGATCCAGGAGAGGGCGAGCGCGCTGCTGGCCAGCATCTGCGAGGAGGTCGGAGCTGACTGCTACCTATCGGGCATCTCGGGGAAGGACTACCTCGACGAGTCCGAGTTCTCGCGCCGCGGGGTCTGCGTGCGCTACCAGGAGTTCCATCACCCCGTTTATGAGCAGATTCACGGGGAATTCGAGCCCTGCATGTCCTTCCTGGACCTCCTATTCAACGAGGGGCCCCGCGCCGCCGAAATCATGGCCGGAGGTGGACGCAGGCTCGCGCAGGTCTTTACCTAGTGCTGCGACCGAGACATAACGTCCGATTGGCCGAGGCACTCTCATGAACCGCAAGCCCGTGATCCTCGGCTTGACGCCGGCCCGCGGGGGCTCCAAGTCGGTCCCCCGCAAGAACCTCGAGGCCGTCGCGGGCAAACCCTTGATCGCCTGGACCATCGGCCACGCCAAGGCCTCGAGGCTGCTCAGCCGCCACGTGGTCTCCACCGAGGACCCGGAAATCGCGCAAACCGCCCGCCTCCACGGGGCTGAGGTCCTGGACCGCCCGGCGGAACTGGCCACCGACACGGCCGACACCCTCCCCGTGCTGCAGCACGCCCTGGCGAGGATCCCGGCCGAGGTCGTGGTGCTTCTCCAGTGCACCTCCCCCGTGCGCTCCCCCGGCCTCATCGACCGCTGCATCGAGCGGTTCCTGAGGGAGAAGGCCGACTGCCTTGGCACCGTCCATGAGGACCGCTCCTTCGAGTACGGCCGCAAGATGCCCCGCCGCCAGGAGATCGCGCCGCGCCTCTTGGACATCGGAAACGTCTACGTGATCAAGGCGGAGCTCATCCGCGCCGGCACGACCATAGGGCCGAGGCTCGTCCCCTTTCCAATCTCGCGCGAGGAAGCGGTCGAGATCGACGAGCCCTTCGACCTCTGGCTCGCCGAGAAGATCCTGCTCGAGAGGGCCCCCGCCTGATGCGCCTGGCCGCCACCGCCCTCCGGGAGTTCTGGGACGAGAGGGACGAGAACCTCGTCCTGGGGCCTTGGGGCGTTCCCCTCGCCCGAAAGGCCGAGTGGCAAACCTACAGGCTCCAGCGCGCGCCGGATCCCTGGGAGGACCGGGAGGCCCTCCACCGGGCCTGCCGGCGCGCGCAGGATATCTTCGAGGAGCTCATCGACCCCTTAGGCCAGAGGCTTGACGAGATACACGCCCTGCGGCATTCCAGGCGCTACTGGCTGATCCTGGCCGGGCCTTGGCTGTCGCGCTTCGTCCACTTGGTCTATGACCGCTTCGAGCGCCTCCGCCTGGCCTGGGAGCGCTATCCGAAGCTTGAGGCCGTCCTGCTCGATGATGCTGACTTCCAGACCCCGGAGGCAAGCCTGCATTTCCAGAACCTGGGCTTCACCGACGCCTACAACCAGCAGGTCTTCTCCGAGCTCATAGCCCTTGAGCGCCCGGACCTTCCCAGACGGCGCCTGGCCTGTCCTCCCGAGCCCTGTCCGCCCCCTGACCCCTACTCCTGCGCCGCCTTCAAAGCTCTGGACCGCCTCATCCGCCTGCGCTCCCCGCGGATTTTGGTCTCCCAGCTCTTCCACAGCCGCCGGGACCAGTATCGGCTCCTGGCGGGGCTCAAGACCGCGGCCGCCCCCTTCTACGGCAGTCTCCCCCCCCCTCCTCCCCCGGACATAAACCTCCGGGAGCGGCTCAAAGGGCTCACGGCGCAAGGGCCGGTCGCCTCGGCCATCGCCCGGCTCATCCCCCGGCATCTCCCCACGCTCTACCTGGAGGGCTACAGGGCCGCCCGGGAGGCGACCCTCTCAGGCTGGAGGCGCGCCCCAAAGGCCCTGGCCTCCTCCACGGGCTGGCTCTTCAACGAGGCCCTCAAATTCGCGGGGGCCGAGTTCTCGGAGCGCGGAGCGGTGCTGGCCGGCTGGCAGCACGGCGGAGGCTATGGGCTCGACGCGGACACCCCGAGCGAACACCTGGAGCGGTCGCTCTGCGACCGCTTCGCGACCTGGGGCTGGGCCTCGGCGAACGGGGGAGCTCCGGCCGTGCCCCTCCCCTCTCCGCTCACCCAGCGCTTCCAGGCCGCAGGCCTCTCGGCGAAGGCGGACTCGGAGCTCCTCTTCGTGACCAACGGCTTTCCCCTCTATCCCTACCTTCTCTACAACTGGCCGATGGGCTGGCGGATCGAGGAGAACCTGGAATGGCAGAGGCGCTTGCTCCTCGCTCTTAAGGGCCCCGCGCGGGAGAGCCTCCGCGTGCGCCTCTATCCCCTGGAGCGCGGCTGGCGGCAGAGGGAGCGCCTCCAGGAGGGCCTTGCCCCCCTGCGCTTCGACGACGGCCGCGGCTCTTTCGAGAAAGCCCTTTCACGGGCGCGCCTGGTCGTCTTCGACCATATCGGGACCTCCTTCCTGGAAGCCATCGCCTTCGGGGCGCCGTGCCTGGCCTTCGTCAACCCCGGGGTGAACCGATTCCGCCAGGAGGCCTCCGAGGCCGTCGCGAAGCTCTCCCGCGCGGCCATGCTCCTGGAAAGCCCGGAGGCAGCGGCCAAGGCTTGCTCCCACCTCTTCGCAGATCCTTCCCGCTGGTGGGAGCACCCGGCAACGCGAGAGGCCCGGGATTTCTGGTCCCACCGCTACGCGGGACTGGGCGAGCCCTGGCCCGGGCCCTGGCGGAAGTTCCTGCGCGAGCTGGCGCAATGAAGGGGCTCATCAAGTCCCTGATCCCGGAGCGCCTGCGCGCGCGGCTCTCAGGCCTGCGAGAGAGGCTGCTTCTCTCCTCGCTGCGCTCGGCCGCGGACGAGCAGGGGCTGGGGGAGCTCGCCGGGCGGCTGCGCCGGATCGTTCCCGACATCAGCGGCCAGTACTCGGGCTTCGCAGTCGCCTCGGAATTCCTGGAAGCCAAGGTCCGCGGCCAGCACGCCTTCCAGGTGCGGCTGGCCTCCCAGGCCTTGAACGGGACCTGCGGCAAGATCGTGGACATCGGGGATTCCGCCGGAACGCACCTCTGCTATCTGGAGTCCCTCTACCCGGATCGGGCCGGGCAGCTCGTTTCCATCAACCTCGACCCCGCGGCCGTCGAGCGGATCAAGGCGAAGGGGCTTAAAGCGGTCCGCGCCCGGGCCGAGGACCTGCCCCGGGAGGGCCTGGAGGCCGAGGTCTTCCTCTGCTTCGAGACCCTGGAGCACTTGAGCGACCCCTTCGCCTTCCTGCACAAGCTCTCCCGGACTGGCTGCAAGCGCCTGGCATTGACCGTGCCCTACGTCCGCAGAAGCCGGGTCGGCCTCCATCACATCCGCGCGGAGCTCAAAAAATCCGTCACCGCGGAATCCGTCCACTTCCTTGAGCTTTCTCCCGAGGACCTGCGCCTGGCCTTCCGGCACTGCGGCTGGAGGATCGAAAGGGAAACGGTCTACCTCCAGTACCCCCGCGGAGGCTGGCAGAGGCTGCTGGCCCCTCTTTGGCGCAGCCACGACTTCGAGGGCTTCTACGGGGCCGTGTTGGTCCCGGACCGCTCCTGGTCCTGCCTCTATCAGGACTGGAATGAATAACCGCAAGGGCCCTTTCCTCATCGCCGAGGCGGGCGTCAACCACAACGGCGAGCTCGAGCTCGCCAAGAGGCTCATCGACGCCGCCGCGGCGGCCGGCGCGGACGCGGTCAAGTTCCAGACCTTCCGGGCTGAAAGCCTGGTCACGGCCTCGGCTCCCAAGGCCCGCTACCAAAAGAAAGCCTCCGGAGGCACCCAGCTCTCCATGCTCAAGGGCCTGGAACTCTCCGAGAGGGCCCACCGCGAGCTCTTCGCCCATAGCCGCAAGCGGGGCTGCCTCTTCCTCTCGACCCCTTTCGACGAGAAAAGCGCCGATTTCATCGAACGCCTGAAGGTCCCGATCTTCAAGATAGCTTCTGGGGAACTCACCAACATTCCCTTCCTAAGCCACCTCGCGCGCAAGGGACGGCCCCTGATGCTCTCCACCGGGATGAGCACCCTGGAGGAGGTCTCGCAGGCCGTCGCGGCGATACGCGAGTCAGGCGATCCCCCTCTCACGCTCCTGCATTGCGTCTCGGCCTACCCGGCCAGGCCCGAGGACGCCAACCTCCGGGCCATGGAGACGCTCTCCAGGAAATTCGGGCTGCCCGTGGGCTTCTCGGACCACACCCCGGGAATAGAGGTCGCGATCGCGGCCGCGGCCCTGGGGGCCTGCGTGATCGAGAAGCACTTCACCCTGGACAAAAACCTGCCCGGCCCCGACCACGCCGCGTCCCTGGATCCCCGGGAGCTCGCCCAGCTCGTGCGCGCGGTGCGCAGCGCCGCCCTGGCCCTGGGCGACGGGCGCAAGGAGCCGAGGCCCTGCGAGGCAGAGCTGCGCAGGCTCGCCCGAAGGAGCCTGGTCCTCTCCCGCCCGGCGAAGGCGGGCGAGGTCCTCAGGGCCTCCACGCTGGCGGCCAAGCGCCCTGGGACCGGCATCCCTCCCGCGAGGATCGCCGAGGTCATCGGCCGCCGCCTGCGCCGCGACGCCCCGGCCGACGCCGTCCTAAAATGGAGCATGCTCCAGTGAGGCGCAAGATCGCAGTCGTGACCGGCACCAGGGCCGAGTACGGGCTCCTCCAGCCGCTCCTCTCGCTCATCCGCAAGGACCCGCGCCTGGAGCTCAAGCTCATCGTCACCGGGGCTCACCTCTCCCCCGCCTACGGCCTCACCGTGCGTGAGATCGAGGACGACGGCTTTCCCATCGCCGCCCGCGTGGATCTGGGCCTGGGCCGCGACGACGCCCTGGGAATCGCCCGGGCGATCGCCAGGGGCGTCTCGGGCTTCGCCGGCGCCTACGCCCGGCTCAAGCCCGACATCCTGGTGGTCCTTGGGGACCGCTACGAGATCCTTTCCGCCGCAGCCGCGGCCCTGCCCTTCAAGCTCCCCGTGGCCCACCTGCACGGGGGGGAGGGCACCGAGGGCGTGTGGGATGAGTCCATCCGCCACGCCCTCACCAAGCTCTCTCACCTCCACTTCCCGGCCGCCCCTGCCTACGCCCGGCGCATCCTCCAGATGGGCGAGGAGCCCTGGCGCGTGCATTGCTTCGGCTCCCCGGGCCTCGACCGCATCCGGGGCCTCAAGCCGCTGGGCAAGGCCCCGCTCGAGAAGGAACTGGGGACGACTCTCGAGCCTCCCGTCGGCATCGTCACCTACCACCCCGAGACGCTCGGCCTCGCAGGACAGGACCGCCTTGAGGCCATGCTTAAGGCCCTGGGCAGGGTGCCCGGGACCTGGATCATCACCTATCCCAACGCCGACGCGGGAGGCAGGGCCGTCATCGCGCGCCTCAAGGCCTTCGCCAGGGACTACCGGGCCGGGCGGGCCAGGCTCTACGAGTCGCTCGGCCAGCCCAGGCTCTTCTCCCTCATGCGCCTGGCCGACGTCATGGTGGGGAACTCCTCGAGCGCGATCCTGGAGGCCCCAGCCTTCCGGCTCCCCGCCGTCAACATCGGCGACCGCCAGAAGGCGAGGATCAGGGCCGGCAACGTGCTGGACGTCCCGCGTGGGAGCGCGGAGGAGATCGAAGAGGCCCTCCGCCGCTGCCTGGAGCCCGGCTTCCGGCGCTCCATGAGGATCGCCTCCCTCTCCCCAAGGGCCAGCCCCAGCCGCCGCATCGTCGAGGTCCTCAGGACCCTCCGCCTGGAGGAGCGCCTCATCAAGAAGGGCTTCCATGCCGTCTAAGGCTCTCGTGATCGTGGGCGCCGGAGGCCACGCCAAGGTCCTGGCCGACCTGATCGCCGAGGGGCGGCTCTACCGGGTCTCGGGGGCGACGGATGCCGACCCGGAGGGCCCGACGGCCCGCTCCTCGGGCATTAAGATCCTCGGCGACGACTCCATCCTACCGCGCCTGCTCAAAAGGGGCGTGCGCCATGCGGCCTTGGGCCTGGGCTCGATCAGGGATACGGCCCCACGCCGCAAGCTTCGCCTCAGGCTGGTCAGGATCGGCTTTGCCCTGCCCCCCCTGGTCCATCCCCGCGCCACGGTGGCCAAATCCGCCCAGGTACGGGCCGGGGCCCAGGTGATGGCCGGGGCGGTGGTGAACCCCGGCGCCGTCATCGGGGAGGGAGCGGTCGTCAACACCGGCGCGGTCGTGGAGCACGACTGCCTGATCGGCGCGGGCGCCTTCCTGGGTCCCCGAGCCGCGATCGGGGGAGGAGCCCGCATCGGCCCCGGAGCCTTCGTCGGGATCGGGGCCTCGGTCAAGCAGGGCGTGCGCATAGGCGCCGGGGCCGTGATCGGGGCCGGGGCCGTCGTCCTCAGGGATGTCCCGGCGGACAGGACGGCCTACGGAGTCCCCGCGCGGGTGCGCCCCTGATGCGCCGCCTCTTGCCGCTGCTTGCCATCCTGCGTCCCCTGCGCGCCAGGCTCGCCCTGCTCGGGGCCCTGATGCTTCTGACCTCGCTGAGCGAAGGCCTCGGCTTGGGTCTTTTCTACCCCCTGCTCGATTACGTCCAGCACGCGGAGGCCTTCCTGGCCCGCCCGGCGGCAAGGCCGGTCGTCTGGCTCCTGGCGCGCCTGGGCTTGGAGCCCTCGGTGGGGGGCTTCATCGCCCTCATCTTCCTTGCGATCCTGGCGACCCTCGCCCTCAAATACGCGGTCTTCCGGCTCTCCGCCCGGGTCTACAACCCCTTCATGAAGTCCCTGCGCGACGAGGCCTTCGCGCGCGTCCTCTCCTCCCACCTCTTCTGTTTCACGGGCTCCTCCTCGGCCCATCTCTCCCAGATCCTGGAAAACGAGGTCGAGTACGCGGGCCAGGCCCTGAACTTCTCAGCCCTGATCGCGGCCAGCCTGCTCTCGCTTTGCGTCTACGTCGCCTTCCTGCTCGCCCTCTCCTGGAGGCTCACCCTCCTGGTCGCCGCGATCGGGGCCGCGCGGTATCTCGTCTCGGGCCTCTTCATACGGCGCATGCGCGCCATCGGTGAGGAGCACGGGCGGCTGCGGACCTGGCTCAAGTCGCGACTGACCGCCATCCACCAGGGAATCGACGTGGTCAAGACCTTCGGGGCCGAGGCCCGGGAGGAGAAGCGCTTCAGGGAGCTCACCGAGAGGATCCGCCAAAACGCCGAGGAGGTGGTCTCGGCCCAGGGGGGGCACGCCTTCTGGGAGGGGATCCTCGGGGACGGCCTCCTCTGCCTGATCGTCTACGCCGCCGTCTCCAGGATGGGCATCTCGGGGGCGGCTCTGCTCACTTTTCTCTTCATCGTCAGCCGCGTCATCCCCAAGGTCACGGCCATCAACGACGGGCGCATCCGCGTGGCCGAGTACCTGGGCCGCATCTCGCTTCTTCCCAGGACCCTCTCGGCGCAGGGCCTGCCGGCCCTGCGCTGGGGGAACTCCCCCAAGCCCTCCTTCGAGGAGGAGATACGCTTTGCGGGGGTCTGCTTCCGCTACCCCGAGGCGGAGGGCTGGGCCCTCAGGGACATAGGCCTGGCCCTCCGCAAGGGAGAATCCCTCGCGGTGGTGGGCGAGTCCGGGGCGGGCAAGTCCACCCTCGCGCGCCTGCTGCTCCGACTCTTCGATCCGACCGAGGGCCGCATCACGGCAGACGGCGTCGCCCTGCCCGAGCTGAGGCGCCAGGACTGGACCAGGCTGGTGAGCGTCGTCAGCCAGGACACCTTCATCTTCGACGACACCCTCGAGAACAATGTCAAGTACGGCGCCCCCGCCTGCTCCGAGGAGGAGTTCCGGGAAGCCCTGAGGAGGTCCCGCTGCCAGGAATTCGTCGAGAGGCTGCCTCGGAAGGAGAAGACCGAGCTCGGCGAGCGCGGGGTGCGCCTCTCGGGAGGCCAGCGCCAGAGGATCGCGATCGCCCGGGCCTTCCTGCGCGGCTCGCCCCTCCTCATCCTCGACGAGGCCACCAGCTCGCTTGACTCCGAGACCGAGCGCCTGATCCAGGAAGCCTTGAGGGAACTCTCCCAAGACAAGACCCTTCTCATCATCGCCCACCGGCTCTCCACCATCCGCGAGGCGGACAGGATCGTGGTCCTGGAGCGCGGCCGGATCGCCGAAGCCGGCACCCATGCCGAGCTGGTGGCCCGGGGGGGGCTCTACCGGCGCTTCCACGAACTGCAGGCCCGGTAAGAGTGGATGGACGAGCCGGCAGTCCCGCCCTGTATACTTGAGGGCTAGGAAATGATAGAATGTTCATTGTTTGAACAATGGACCCCCTCTCCCGCGCCAAACCCTATCGGAAGCACAATAGCTTCGCCGAGATAAGGCAAAAGAAGCCCCTCCCCGACCCTCGGCCGCGCCTGGAGAAGCTGCTCGCCGACCCCTCGGACCTGGGCCTTGCCAGGGACGTGGCCGAGACCGCGCGCCTGGCCTGCCGGGAGCTCCTGGGGATTTCCCCCGCCCCCCCCGGCCACCAACCCTTTTCCCTCCACGCCAGCGCCCTCGAGGAGATCTCGCGCCTGGAGGACTCGGAGCTCCCTCGCTACCTCCACTCCCGCTACCGCTACGAGGCGTATCCCGACCGCAAGATCCTGGACTCCTTCCCCCCCTGCCTGCAGGTCGAGCCGGCCTCGCTGTGCAACTTCCGCTGCGTCTTCTGCTACCAGACCGACGCCGCCTTCACCAGGAAGTCCAACGGCCACATGGGGATGATGAGCCTCGACACCTTCAAGCGGGTCATCGACCAGGCCGAGGGGAACGTCGAGGCCGTAAGCCTGGCCTCGCGCGGAGAGCCCCTGCTCTGCCCCTCGATCCAGGAGATGCTGGCCTACACCCGCGGCAAATTCCTGGCCCTCAAGCTCAACACCAACGCCTCCCTCCTCGACGAGGCCAAGTCCCACGCCATCCTCCAGTCCGGGGTGGGGACCCTGGTCTTCTCGGCCGACGCGGCGCAGGAAGAGCCCTACAAGAAGCTGCGCGTGGGAGGGGACCTGCGCAAGGTGCTCGAGAACATCCGCCGTTTCCAGGAGATCCGCCTCAAGCATTACCCCCGGTCGCGCCTCCTGACCCGCGTCTCCGGGGTCAAGGTCCCCGGGTCCTCGGGCCCAGACGAGATGGAGGCCTTCTGGGGCGAGTTCGCGGACCAGGTCGCCTTCGTCAACTACAACCCCTGGGAAAACGCCTACGAGGCCCCCTTGAGCGACATCGAGGCTCCCTGCTCGGACCTCTGGCGCCGGATGTTCGTCTGGTGGGACGGCTGCGTCAATCCCTGCGACGTGGACTTCAAGTCCACGCTGTCCGTCGGAACTCTCAAGGACAAAAACCTCTCCGAGCTCTGGCTCTCGCCGGCCTATGCGAGGCTGCGCCGAGAGCACCTGGCCCGCAGGCGCTCGAGACTGAGCCCCTGCTCCCGCTGCACCCTCATATGATCTGCGCCCTCATGCTCGGCCGCGAGGGAAGCCGCGGCTTCCCGGGAAAGAACACGGCCCCTCTCCTGGGCCGCCCCCTCATGGCCTATCCCCTGCTCGCGGCCAAGGGCGCCCGCCACGTCGCACGGACCTACGTCTCGACCGACGCTCCGGGGATCAAGGAGGTCGCCCGCCAGTACGGGGCCCGCGTGATAGACCGCCCGCCCGAGCTCTGCACCCCGCAGGCCCTCGGCGAGGAGGCCTTCGCCCACGGATGCAAAGTTATAAAGGAAGAACTGAACAGAGAGGGCAAGGAGCTGGAGCTTCTCGCGCTGTTGTTCTGCAACGCGGCCATGGTGACGGCAGACCTCATAGACCGCGGAATCGATGCCCTTCGGAGCAGGCCGGAGATCGATTCCGCGGTCTCGGTTTCCCGCTACAACATGTGGAGCCCCCTGCGGGCGCGGCGGGAGACCCCAGAGGGCCTGCTCGAGCCTTTCGTCCCCTTCGAGACCTTCGGGGACCCCAGGACCCTGAACTGCGACAGGGACTCCCAGGGAGAGGTCTGGTTCGCGGACATGGGGGTCTCGGTGATCCGCCCCAGGAACCTCGAGCGGCTCTCCGAGGGCCTGCTCCCGCAAAAATGGATGGGACGCAAGATATACCCCCTGAAGCAATGGGGGGGCTGCGACGTGGACTACGAGTGGCAGATGCCGGGGGTCGAGCACTGGCTGCGCCGGCACGGCTGCACGCAGGCCAGGGAGCCCGAGGCCGCGGAGGGCAAGCGGTGAGCCGGGACTCCTCCCTCTCCGGCAAGGTCGCCCTGATCACTGGGGCCTCGGGCGGGATCGGCTCGGCCATCGCCCGGACCTTCGCGCGCCATGGCTGCAGCCTGGCCCTCCAGTACCGTAGCGACAGGACCCAGGCCGCCAGGCTGGCGGCCGAGCTGCGGGCCCCGGGCGTCCGTTGCGAGACGTTTCAGGCCGACCTCCTCAAGAAGGGCGCGCCCGAATCCCTGGTCGGGAAGGCCCTGGAAAGCCTCGGCCGCCTGGACATCCTGGTCAACAACGCCGGGGCCGTGATCGGCCGGGAGCACTTCTCCAAGCTCTCCGGCAAGGACTGGGAGCTCACGATGCGGCTCAACGCCACCGTCCCCTTCGTGCTCTCCCGCGAGGCCTTCAAGGCCATGAAGGGCTCTGGCGGACGGATCATCAACATCAGCTCCGTGGCCGCGAAGTTCGGAGGCTCCTCCCGCTCCATGCACTACGGCGCCGCCAAGGCCGCCCTCGAGGCCCTGACCTCGGCCCTGGCCCGCGAGGGAGCGGCCCACGGGATCCTGGCGAATGCGATCCGCGCGGGGGTCATCGACACCCCCTTCCACCGCAAGTTCCCCAAGGACATGAAGGCCCGCGTGGCCATGATCCCCCTGGGCCGCATGGGCATGCCGGAGGAAGTGGCCGCTCTCGCCCTCTTCCTGGCCGGCCCGCAGGCCGCCTTCATCACCGGACAGGTCCTGGCCGTGACCGGGGGGGAGTAGCCATGCCCTCGGTCCTCGTCACCACGGCCAGCTTCTGCAGCCAGGACCCCGCCCCCCGGGAGGCCCTGAAAGAAGCGGGCTTGGAGGTCTTCGAGAACAGCCTGGGCCGGAGGCTCACGGAGGCGGAAGTCCTGGGACTTCTCAAGCAGCACAGGCCCGTGGGCATGATCGCGGGCCTGGAGCCCCTGACCGAGCGGGTCCTCAAGGAGGCGGCGGAGCACCTGAAGGTCGTCTCCCGCTGCGGCGTCGGTCTGGACACCGTGGACCTGGAAGCCGCCGAAAGGCTCGGCATCCGCGTCTTCAACACCCCGGACGCCCCCTCCCAGGCCGTGGCGGAGTTGACTCTGGCCCAGATGCTGGCCGTCCTGCGGCGGGTGGCCGAAGCCGACAGGAACCTGCGCCGGGGCGAGTGGAAGGCCCTCCAGGGCCGGCTCCTAGGAAGCCGCACCGTGGGGGTGGTGGGCCTGGGCAGGATAGGGGCCAGGGTCGCGGCCCTCGTCCAGGCCTTCGGAGCCAAGGTCCTGGGCTGCGACCCGAGGCAGGGCCTCCAGATGCCGGCGGGAGTTAAGCGCGCAAACCTGGACGAACTTCTCAGGGAATCCGACGTCGTCACTTTGCACGTCCCTTTAAATGAAGAAAACAAACATCTCATCAATGCGCGCCGCCTGGCCGCCATGCGCCCCGCCGGCGTGCTGCTAAACACCTCGCGCGGCGGCCTGGTGGACGAGGCGGCCTTGGCCGAGGCGCTCCGGTCCGGACGCCTGGCGGGAGCCGGGCTCGACGTCTTCGAGCAGGAGCCCTACCAGGGACCCTTGAGGGAGCTGTCCCAGGTGGTCCTCACCAGCCACATGGGCTCGGCGGCCGAGGAGTGCCGCTCACGCATGGAGAGGGAGGCGGCGGAAAACCTGGTCTCCCATCTAAGGACTCGTTAAGAAATAACTGACATGTTTTTGGACGCCGATGCATCCCGTCTGGCTGC
>CAYLZQ010000016.1:0-12802 GCA_964388045.1 uncultured Elusimicrobia bacterium
AGGACAGCTTCTCGGCCGCCCCCATCAAGGCGGACGAGGAGAAGGTGGAGGTCTGGCCCCGTTTGGTCCTGCGCGAATACATAGCGACGGCGGCCTGCCTCCTCTTCATCATGCTCTGGTCCATTCTCATGAACGCCCCCCTGGAGGTGGAGGCCAATCCCAACGTGACCACCAATCCCTCCAAGGCTCCCTGGTACTTCGTGGGCCTCCAGGAGCTCCTGGTCTACTTCGATCCCTGGATCGCGGGGGTCGTGGTCCCGGGCCTCATCATCGTAGGCCTGATGTCCATCCCCTACGTGGACCCAAGCCCCAAGGGGATCGGGTACTACAAGTGGAGCGAGCGTCCCTTCGCCAACGCCCAGTTCATGCTCGGGATCGCCCTATGGTTCATCCTGATCTTCATCGGCTACTACTGCCGGGGCCCGAACTACATGTGGTATTGGCCCTGGGAGTCCTGGCTTGAGCAGAAGGCGGCCCCCCCTCCCACCTGGAGCGTCTTCGGCCCCCAGGGGGCGGCGGCCCTCCCCACTCTCCTCGGGATCCCGGTGGTCCTGGCCTACTTCGCGGGCTCCATGGCCCTGCCCAAGCTCGTCCGCAGGGAGATCGACGGCCGGAAGGCCCAGCTTGGCTTCCTGGGCGCCATCGCCCTGGTCGCGGCCCTCGCCCATTTCGGCTGGCAGCTTCCCTGGCTCCAGGGCTTCTGGCTCGTTTTCTTCAGCTATTTCTACTTCTACTTCGGCTTCCTCCTGCCTCAGCGTCATCTAAGGGACCTCGACTGGCCCAGGTACCTGGTCACCATGTTCTTCGTGATTTGCACGATGGGCGTCCTTCTCAAGATGGGGGCGCGTCTGGGCTTCAACATCAAGTACCTGCTCACCATGCCCCAGTTCAATCTCAACATCTGATGAGCGCCCGCAGGCTTTTCTATCTGCTCAACTTCGGGATGCTGGCCGCCTTCGCCTGGGCCTATCGGAAGGATTACGACGCCGAGTGGAAGAGGTACCAGAAGGCCTATTACGTGAAGACAGCGGAGGCCCTGGAAAGGCAGGCCCAGTCGGTCCAGGACCCGGAGCAGGCCGAGGCCTTTAGGGCGGAGGCCAAGTCCTGGCGCAGGCGCCCCTTGGAGATCAAGCAGATCATCGCCAAGGACTTCAGGCGCTTCGACCGCTGCATCACCTGCCACGTGGGGATGGACGAGTACGCCAACCCCACCCTCTCCAATGACTTCGCCGAGCATCCCTACAAGGCCCACCCGGGCCTCGGCACGATCGCCAAGAGCCATCCCTTCACGAAGTACGGCTGCACGGTCTGCCACGCGGGCCAGGGCCTGGCCGCCAGCGTGGAGGACGCCCATGGTTTCGTCCACAACTGGGAGAGGCCGCTCTTGAAGGGAGACCTGATCCAGGGCTCCTGCGTCAAGTGCCACGCCAACTTCGAAACCCTGAAGGGGGCCGAGGTCGCGGCCAAGGGCAAGCAGCTCTTCCACCGGCACGGCTGCCAGGGCTGCCACTCGATCCGGGGGGCGGGGGGGACCATCAGCGAGCCCCTGGAGGCCGTCTACGACAAGCCCTTCGAGCGCATCAGCCTCTACCACTTCACCAAGATGGCCAAGGGGGGCAAACCCATCCCCCGGGAGGAGTGGAACGTCCAGAACTGGATCCTGGGCCACCTCTTGAACGATCCCATGCTCGTGGTCCCCAACGACCCCTTCGCCAAGTACAACGCGGAGCCCATAGCCCCCAGCGGCATGCCCGACTTCCGCGAGGAGGTGGGGGAGGAGGGGGCGCTGGCGCTCGGGGCCTACCTCATGTCCATGACCGCGGAGTCGATCCCGGCCAGTTACTACGTCTACGCTCCCCCAAAGCCCGAGCCCAGGTTCTCGGACCCCCTCGCCCACGGCAAGCACGTATTCCAGAAATACGGCTGCGCGGGCTGCCACGGCCTGCGCGGGGCCCAGGGCCGGCGCAACTTCAACGCCATGGGCCCGGGCCAGGAGGATCCGGAGAAGGACATGGACAAGGGCCGGGTACCGACTCTTGTCGAGACCGTGGGGACCTTCACCCGCGAGGAGCTCAAGCAGAAGATCTCCGGAGGGGTCTCCAGCATCAACGTCAACAAGTTCAACCCGAACGGCCCCACCCCTCCCTTGTACATGCCGGCCTGGAAGGACAAGATCAAGGACCGGGAGCTCGAGGACCTGGCCACCTGGCTTTTGAGCATAGCCAAGAAGGACGAAAGCGGATTCTAGGAGGCATGACCATGGAACGTGACGGGATTTTCGGACTCAAATCGGCGTTTTTTGCTTCGGCCCTTTTCCTGACCGCCTGCGCGCGCGAGCCTTCCTCGCAGACCGGGGAGGCCGGTCAGGCTGGCTCGACCCAGACCCTGGCCAGCCTCGTCATCTCCTCGATCCCGGCCTCGGAGGCCGGGGCCGGGGAGGCCAAGTCCGCGGCGGAGCTCGAGAAGGAGAAGGCCTTGAAGAACCCCTACCCCAACGACCTGGGCCCTGAGAAGATAGACGAGGAGGTCAAGACCTATCCGGCTGAGGCCCAGGCCGGCTACAAACTGATGCTGGCGCGCTGCGCCCAGTGCCATACCTCGGCCCGCCCCTTGAACTCCCGCTTCGCGGAGCCCGAGGGCAAGGACGACCCGGCCAAGGAGGCGGCGGTGGCCGGCCTCAAGAAGTCCAACCCCGAGTTTTTCAAGGACGGGGGTGTCTGGCAGGTGGAGGCCGCGGTCTGGAAACGCTACGTCAAGAGGATGATGGCCAAGCCCGGCTGCAAGATCGAGAAGGACGAGGGCAAGAAGATCTGGCAGTTTTTGGTCGCCGACAGCGCCAAGCGCAAGCTCGGGGCCAACGCCAAGAAGTGGGAGGCCCACCGCAGGAAGCTCCTCTCCGAGTTCAGGCAGAAGTATCCGGAGCGCTACAAGGAGCTCGAGCAGGCCAAGGATCTCTAAGAGCCTATCCCATTAACCGCTTTCATGGCGAAACTTCGGATTTTGATGCCGAGCCTAGGCGCGAGGAGCGAGCATGCCGTTAGGTATGTAAGCGACGAGCAACGACGGCGCAGGCCAAAAGCCGAAGTTGCAGCCGAAATGGGTTATTGGGATAGGCTCTAAGTCCTAACTCCCCGTGAGGCTCGTCCTCGTCTACGGCTACGAGCCCTCCGGGCACTCGAGCGCGGCCCTTGCCCTTGAGGCGGCCGCCCGCTTCTTGGGCCACGAGGCCCGGCGCGTCAACATATCGGCCGATTACCACCCGGTCCTGGGCCCGGCCCTGGCCGGGACCTACCTTCAGGTCGTCCAGAAGGCCCCGGGACTCTGGGACTACCTCTACGACAACCCGGCCCTCCTCGCAGCGGCCCAGGGCCTGAGGCGCTTCTACCTCCTCATGGCGGGGGGCAAGCTCCAGGAGGCCTTAAGCCACCTTAAGCCCGAGGCCATCGTCTGCACCCATGCCCCGCCCCTGGGGTTCCTCGCGGCCCGGAAAGGGAAGGGGGAGGGCTGTCCGGTCGTGGCCGCCATTACGGACTACGGCGTCCACTCCTACTGGGCCAATCCCCAGGCCGACCTCTATCTGGTGGCCGGGGAGCGTTCAGCCCAGGACCTCTCCAGCCGCGGGGTTCCTCCTGCGAAGATCCGGGTGACCGGGATCCCCATTCATCCTATTTTCGCCGAGCCCCTGGACCGCGCCTGCGCCCGGAGGGCCTTTGGCCTGGCTCCCCAGGCCAGGGTCCTGCTCCTCACAGGCGGAAGCCGCGGGCTTGGCGCCCTGGAGGGGATGGTCCGTTCGCTCCTTGAGGAGCTTGGGGAAGTCTTCGTCCTGGCGGCCTGCGGCAACAACCGCGAGCTCCACGAGTCCCTGGCTTCTGCCGGGGATCCCAGGATCAAGGCCTACGGCACCCTGGAGCCTGGAGGGATGCGGGAGCTCCTGGCCGCCTCGGACCTCGTGATCGGGAAAGGGGGGGGCTTGACCGCGGCCGAGGCCATGGCCCTGGGGGTTCCGATGCTGATCGTGGATCCCATCCCGGGCCAGGAGGAGCGCAACGCTGAGTTCCTGACCAGGCAGGGGGCTGCCCTGAGGGCTGGTCCCTCCCAGGTGGGAAGGCAGGTCAGGGCCCTGCTCGAACATCCCGACCGGCTCGAGCGCCTGGCTCAAAAGGCCAGGGCCCTGGGCAGGCCTGATTCGGCCCGGGCCTGCCTGGAGGCCATACTCCAGACCGCAGCCGTGGCTTGAGGGGGGCGGCATCTGTTATAATGGCTTAAGAATATGCCCCTGCCCCAGAACGACGCCCGCCGCGCGGCCCTGGTCAAGGGCGCGTCCAGGGCCAAGATCAAGGCCCTCGTCAACCTCGCGGGCTGCACCGGCTGCGAGGTCTGCATCGCGGTCTGCCCGGTGCCCAACTGCATCGAGAAGTTCGGGGAGGACCCCTCCCATTTCGGGGTCTACGTCAACTACGACATCTGCATCGGCTGCCAGCTCTGCGCCAAGGACTGCCCGTGGGATACTATCCGCATGGTTCCCACCCCTTCCGTGGCCGGCCACCAGACATCGCTGGACTCCCAGCCCAACCATGAGCACGAAGTCTTCAGGCGGCCGGAACTCGTGCCTGAAGAAATCAGGTCTTTCGTCGAGAAACAGCCCTGCCAGGACCCCGTCGTGGTCGGCCTCTTCCAGAAGCAGAATCCCCAGGTCCCGGGGATGATGAGCCCGAAGTAGGCGTCAGGAGCCTGCGGCGAGGCTGGGAGCTCTCGGGCCGGCGCGCGTCCGCTCAAGCGCGAGTTGGACGCAATCATTCGCCCAACAAGAGGTTGAGCTTCTTCAAGACTTCCGCCAAGGTTGCTTCTGGAATCCTGCAACAGAATTGGGCGCCTCTGGCTTGCCAATCAAGACTCTTGACCTGATCCGACAAGATGACACCAGAGGTTATTAAGCCGGAGGGAATAGAAACTTCGAAGGGATAGCCCTTGACTCGAGTTGTGATTGGGCAGAAGACGGCAAGGCCCACTTTCCGATTATAGACTTCAGGAGAAAGGGCTAAAGCTGGCCTATGGCCCGCCTGCTCATGCCCTGCCTGGGACGCAAATGACAGCCAGACCACATCGCCCCGCTTCGGGCAGTAGGAGCGGGACATTACCAGATTTCCTGGCCGGAAGCGCTACCCCAATCCCGCTCGGAGTGCCTGTTGTCTTTGGTGATGCCCTTGAGCATCTGCGCGAGCGAGAATCCACGTTGTCCTTTCGGTTCTATAACCATCTTACCCTCAACAACTGCCACTTCAACCATGGAGCCCTGGTGCAGATGAACATCCTTGGCAAGGGCGCTGGGAATTCGCAACGCCAGGCTGTTCCCCCATTTTTGAACGATTGTGGTCATAGCGCCCTCCTATATGTATCTACAATGAGTATACATGGCATTCGGGGGATTTTCAAGGGGCCGTTTCAAATCAGGTAAGTCCGTTGGCGGGCGAAAGTTCCCAAAGCCCAATCAGGAAAGCGGGGCGAGCTCCGACACCGGCAGGGGCTCCAGGCCCGCCAGGGGCACGGGGCCCAGGTCCCTGAGCTTGAATCCGGGCCCCAGCAGGAGCTTGGTCTCGGGGCCCACCAGGATCTGGCCGGGGCCGGCCGCCTCCTCGAGCCTGGAGGCGACGTTCACCGCGGTGCCTACCACGCTGTACTCGGTCCGCTCCCTGGTGCCCACGCAGCCCGCGACCACCTCCCCCGTATTGAGGCCGAAGCCCATGCGCAGGGGCTCAAGGCCCTTGGCCTGCCGTCCCCTGGCCAGGGACTCGACAGAGTCCCTGGCCTTGATCGCGGCGATCGCGGCGGCCAGGGCGTGGTCCTTGATCGCGACCGGGGCCCCGAAGAGGGCCATCAGGCCGTCCCCGATGAACTTGTTGAGGATGCCGCCCTCGGAGCGCACGGCCTCGATCACGAGCTCGAAGATCTCGTTCAAGGCCGCGACGGCCTCCCCGGGAGGGACCCGGTCCGCGAAGGGGGTGAATCCCCTCACGTCCGCGAAGAGCACCGTGATCACCTTCTGCTCGCCCCTCTTGCGGAAGTCCTCGGGATGATCGAGGACCAGTCGCACCACCTCAGGGGTCGCGAACTGGCCGAAGATGTCCCTGACCATCTCCATCTGGGAGAGCTCCCGGTAGGCGCCGTCAAGCTCCGAGCGCAGGGCCTTCTCCCGGGTGAGATCCTTGGAGAGCCTCCTCTTGTCCACGCAGCGGGTGATCGCGATCCTGAGGGCCTCCTCGGAGAAGGGCTTGACCAGGTAGTCGTAGGCCCCGTCCCTGAGGGCCTGGATGGCTGTCTCGATCTCCGGGGTGCCCGTCATGATGATGACGTCCGAGCTCGTGCGGGAGCGGACCAGGCGGGTGAGCTCGTTGCCGTCCACGGAGCCCGGCATCACGAGGTCGCTCAGGACTATGTCGAACTCCTCCCCGAGGCGGGCCGCGGCCTCCCCGCCGGTCGCGGCGGAGGCTGTCTCGTAGCCCCAGAGGCGCAGGAGCCTGATGCAGACGTCCCTGACCTGGGGGTCGTCGTCCACGACCAAAAGCCTGACCTTGGCCTCGGTCCTGGAGGGGGCTGATCCAGGGTGAGCCTTCTCCATGTCGAATGCCGTCCTTTCCGAGAAGGCCCATGATACCAAATTCCTTCCCTGGATAGGTCCAAAGACCATGGGGGCCCTAGGTCCACAGGCTCATTGCGCCCTCGGGCGCCCGTGCTATGATGGTCCTAGGCGTTATCCCGGAACGTTGCGAGGTGTGCTATGCAGACAGCCTCCCTGGCCTGCGAAAGGCCCGCGCACAGCCCTGAATTCAGGAGGCGGCGCTTCCTGAACTGGTTTCCCCTTGGCGTCACCTACGCCGCCTTCTACATGGGCCGCTACAACTTGAACGTCTCCTCCACGGAGTTCATGTCCCGCTTCCACCTGACCAAGGGGGAGTTCGGGATCATCGCGACAGCGGGCTTCTGGACCTACGCCCTCTCGGTGATCCTCAACGGCCCGCTGACGGACAGGATCGGCGGCAGGCGCGCGATCTTGATTGCCGCCCTGGGGTCGGCCGCGCTCAACGCGACCATAGGCCTCCTGTTTTTCGGGGGATGGGCCACCAAGGTCCTCGTGGGCATGAGCCTCCTCTACGCGGTCAACCAGTACTTCCAGTCCTTCGCGGCCCTCTCGGTGGTCAAGACCAACGCCCCCTGGTTCCACGTCCGGGAGCGGGGGGTCTTCGGGGGGGTCTTCGGGATCATGATATCGAGCGGCTACTTTTTGGCCATGACCGTGGGAGGCTGGATCCTGGCCTCCTTGCCCTGGTACTGCGTCTTCCTGATCCCATCGGCCGCCCTGGGCCTGATGTATTTTGTGGACAAGGCCCTTGTCGCCGACAGCCCCCGGGAGGCCGGCTTCGCCGACTTCGACACCGGGGACGCCACGAGCCGCATGGCGGACAAGGAGAAGCCTGTGGACCTGGTCTACCTGGTCCAGAACGTCTTCACCAACAAGGTGATCCTCACCCTGATGGCCGCCGAGTTCTGCACCGGCTTTGTCCGGCAGGCCCTGCTCTTGTGGTTCGTGCCCTTCCTCAAGGAGGTCCACCACATCCACCACGGGACCCCCCTCTTCTCGGTGGCGACGGTGGGGATCACCGTGGGGGGGATCGCGGGGGGCCTTCTCTGCGGGTTCCTCTCGGACAGGGTTTTCCAGTCCCGCCGCCCGCCCGTGGCCTTCGTCTTCTACCTGGGCCAGATCCTTTCCCTGTTGGTCCTGGGCTGGGTCTCCACCCCGGCTGCCGCGGCCTGCATGATCGGGTTCACCTGCCTCTGGATCTTCGGGGTCCACGGCATGCTCTCCGGGACGGCCTCCATGGACTTCGGAGGGACCAAGGCCGCGGCGACGGTGACGGGCCTCCTGGACGGGATCCAGTACGTGGCCGCGGGCCTGACCGGGTTTCTCCTGGGCTCCCTCCTGGACCGCTTCGGCTGGTCCGCCTGGACCAAGATGATCATCCCCTTCTCCGCGCTGGGAGGCTGCCTCATGCTCACCCTCTGGAACGCGACCCCAAAGAACACCAAGGTGAGCCTTAGGGCCAAGGAGCCCGAGCCCGAGAGGGAGGCGGTCCCGGCATGACCCCCCTGGCCCTCTCGCGCCAGACCGATGTCCTGGAGGACCTCCTGGGCGAGGTGGCGGCCCTCTCCCGGGCGGGAGGCGCGCCCCTGGTGGTCTTCGATCTCGACGACACCCTCCTCTCCACGGCCCAGCGCCACGTCCGCATCCTGCGCGAGTTCGCGAGCCAGCCCAAGGTGCGCGCCCTCTATCCCGATGAGGCCTGGCTTTTGGCCCAGATGGAGCCCTCCCAGGTCCGCTACCTGATCGCGGAGACCGCCCGGGAGGCCGGGGTGGACGATGCCGGGCTCTTGGAGGAGCTTAAGGCCTTCTGGTTTGCGCGTTTCTTCACGAACGAGTACCTGGCCGTGGACGAGGAGATCCCGGGAGCCGCCGACTACTGCCAGGAGGTGGAGGCCAGGGGCGGCAGGCCGGTCTACATGACCGGACGCGACGAGGGCATGAGATCCGGGACCCTCGAGGCCCTCTCCAGGCGCGGCTTCCCGCCTCCCGATGGAGAGAAGGCCTTCCTCATCCTCAAGCCCCGCTTCGAGACCCCCGACCTGGAGTTCAAGACCGAGGCCCTGCGTCGTCTGGGGGGGATGGGCCGGGTCGCGGGGGGCTTTGAGAACGAGCCGGCCCACGTGAACCTCCTCCGCGAGGCCTTCCCGGACTCGCGCATGGTCTTCGTGGACACCAGGCACTCGGGCAAGCCGGTCAGGCCCCTTCCCCAGATCCCCTGGATCAAGGACTTCCGGAGGGGTTGAGCCTCCGAAGGACCCTCTCCAGGTCCAGCCTGGCCCGCTCAAACCCAGGGTTGATCCTCAGCTCCTCCCGGTAGTGCGCTGCGGCCTCCTTGAGCCGCCCCTTCCTGGCCAGGGCCGTGGCCATGTTGTAGTGGGCGGCCCAGTGGCCCGGGCTCAGCCTCAGGGCCTGCCGGTAGTGAGCCAGGGCCTCCTCCTCCCTCCCCAGCGCGAGGAGGACGTTTCCCAGGTTGTTGTGGGCCGCGGCGAGCCCCGGGTCGAGCCTGAGCGCCTCCTGGTAATGCCCGGCCGCCTGCGCGAGCTCCCCCTTCTGAAACCGGAGGTTTCCCAGATAGTTCCGCGCGACCGCGTTCCCAGGGTCTGAGGCCGCGGCATGGGTCCAGAGGCTCTCCGAGTCGCGCCAGACTCTTGTCTGCCGCCAGGTGAGCAGCCCCAGGCAGGTCACGGCGAGAAGGGCGCAGAGGCGCGCCAGGGCCCTGGCTCTCAGGAGGGCCGGTCCTGCCAGCAGGGCCCAGCCCAGGCAGGAGAGGTAGCTGTAGCGGTCGGCCGCGATCTGGGGGCCGAAGCGCACCAGGCCCAGGACCGGGGCCAGGGCCAGGAGGTAGAAGGACCAGGCAGCCAGGCCAGCGGGAAAGCGGCGGCGCAGGAGGAAAAAGAGCAGGGTGAGGGAGCCTGCCAGGAGAGCGCTTGCCAGGAACGTCCAGTCCAGGGGGTTGATCTCCCTGGGCATGGGATAGAGGGGCGCAAGCCCCACGGGCAGGAGGGTCTTTACGAGGTAGAAGGCGAGGCCGTAGCAGGCCGCTGCCAGGCGCTGGAGGACCCCGTATTCGGAGAAGGGCCTCATGGCTCCCAGCGGAGTCTCGGCCTCGAGGCCGATGAGGCCCATGCCCAGGGCCAGGGCCGCGAAGGGGATCTTCTCGTAGAGAACCCCCCTCAGGGGCCCTCGCAGCCATTCCCTGGGCCTGGGGGGAAGGCGCCTTAAGGGATAGAGGTCAAGCAGGAGGAGGACGGCCGGGAGGCTCACCCCGATCGCCTTGGACAAGAGCGAGGAGGCGTAGCAGGCCAGGGAGAGGGCCAGGAGGGCCGGCCTTTCCCCGGGAGCCTTCTGGGCCCGGAGCCCGTGACGCCCAATGCAATTCCCTATGGGCGTCAGGACGCGCGCTTCCGCGCGCAGGTAGGCCAGGAGGGTCAGCAGGTAGAAGAACCCTGAGAGGACGTCCCGGCGCTCGCTGGCCCAGGCCACGGATTCCACCCTCAGGGGATGGATCCCGAAGAGGAGGGCGCAGAGCCCGGCGGCCAGGGGAAGGTCCCTTTCCCCGGAGAGGCCAGAGGCCTTCAAGAGCCTCAGGCTCAGGCAATAGAAGAGTAGGGCGTTCGCCGCGTGCAGGAGGAGGCTGGTCGCGTGAAAGCCTGCCGGGTTCATGCCCCAGAGGGAGTAGTCCAGGGCGTAGGAGAGCCAGGTCAGGGGATGGTAGTGGCTGTTGTGGACCGCGGAGAGCATCCACCTCAGGTTCTCCCAGCCCAGGTCCCGGATGTGGGGATTGAGGAGGAGGTTGGTGTCGTCGTCCCAGTTCTCGATGAAGCCGTTTCCCAGGGATGGCCAGAAGGCCGCGAGGGTGGCCAGGAAGACGGCCATGGGGATCAGCCAAGGGCGCCTCATTAGGGAAGTTTATGGAGTCGGGCGCTGCTTGTCAACGACCCCGTCTTTCGTCTGTCTTTCCATCCCCGCGGCGCCTATGATACATTCTTCAGGCCCGGGCTTATGAGCGAGAAGCGGCCCCTCAACCTGCTGGACATGACCTGCATCGGGATCAACGCGATCGTGGGCTCCAGCATCTTCCTCTTCCCCGGGCGGCTGGCGGGCTACCTGGGGCCCGCCTCGGTCCTCTCCTTCGGCCTGACCGGCCTGCTCCTGACGAGCGTGGCCCTCTGCTTCGCGGAGGCCTCGGCCCGCTACGACCGCGCGGGGGGCCCCTATCTCTACGCCCGGGAGGCTTTCGGGGAATGGGTCGGCTACGGGATCGGCTGGATGTGCTGGGTGACAGCGGTCCTGGCCTGGGCCGCGGTGGCCAACGCCATCGCGGTCTACCTGGGCTTCTTCGGGGAGGCCTTCCGCGGCCCGCTCTGGGTGAAGGGCATCGCCGCGGCCGTGATCCTGGGCATGGGGGCGATCAACTACCGTGGGGTCAAGCTCGGGGCCTGGACCTCCAACTTCTTCACCGCGGCCAAGCTCGTCCCCCTGGCTCTCTTCGTGGCCCTGGGCCTTCCCAGGCTCAGCCTGGACAACTACGCTCCCTTCGCCCCGCACGGCTTCGAGCCCCTCGGGGCTGCCTGCTTCCTGGCCTATTTCGCCTTCCAGGGCTTCGAGGTGGTCCCGGTCCCTGCCGGGGAGGTGGAGAATCCCGGCCGCAACGTGCCCTTGGCAGTGCTGGCCTCCATGGGGCTTGCGGCAGTGGTCTACATGCTGGTCCAGGCCGTGGCCGTTGGGGTGCACCCGGGCCTGGCAGGCTCCGAGCGGCCCCTGGCCGACGCCGCGGCGCGTATCATGGGCCCGGCCGGCGCCTCCCTGATCGTGGCCGGGGCCGTCCTCTCCAGCACGCGCTATAACGCCGGCCAGGCCCTGGGCAGCCCCCGCTACCTCGAGGCCCTCTGCGAGGACTCCCACCTTCCGCCCTTCCTGGCCTGCCTCCATCCGCGCTTCAGGACCCCGCACAGGGCGATCGCCCTCACCACGGGCCTGGCCCTGGCCGCGGCAGTGGCCCTGGACTTCGAGAGGCTCGTGGACATAGGCAACATCGTGGTCTGCGCCCAGTACCTCTCGACCTGCGCCGCAGTCCCCAGGCTCAGGAGGCTGGGGCCCGGGCCCCTCACCCTGCCCGGGGGGCCCCTCCTGCCCCTTGCCGGGATCGCGGCCACCCTGTGGCTGGGAGCCCAGGGAGGGGCCAAGGAACTCTCCTTCTCCCTGGGCCTGCTGGCCCTGGGCTTCGCCTTGCGCTGGATGACCAGGATTCGGCGCCAGAGGCTTGACCCGGCGGCCGGGAAAGCGCCAGAATTCATGGGCCGTTAGCGATCGCGTCACGAGGAGGCGCTATGAGAAGACTGGGACTTTCACTTCTGGCACTTGCCTGCCTGGCCGGTTCGCCGGCGGCGCAAACCTACCGGATCGATCCCGACCACAGCAAGGTCATGTTCCGCGTCCGCCATCTGGTGGGAAAGGTCACGGGCCGCTTCAACAAGTTCGAGGGGAGCTTCGACTACGAGCCCGGCAGGCCCAAGGCCTGGAAGGCTTGGGCCAGGATCGAGGCGGGCTCCATAGACACAGGGGTCGAGAAGCGCGATTCCCACCTGCGCACCGCGGACTTCTTCGACGCGGAGAAGTGCCCGGCCCTGGAGTTCAAGAGCTCCAAGGTGACGGGGGTCCAGGGGGAGAGGGCCAGGCTCCACGGGGACCTCGCCATCCACTGCGTGAGCAGGCCCGTGGTCCTCGACCTGGAGCTTGGGGGCGTGGCCAAGGACCCCTGGGGCAACACCAGGGCCGGTGCCACGGCCACTGGCAGTATCAACCGCAAGGACTTCGGCCTGACCTGGAACAAGACCCTGGACGCTGGCGGGCTCCTGATCGGGGACGAGGTGGAGATCATGCTCGAGATCGAGGGGATAGCGGCCAAGTAGAGGCCATGCGGGCTCCTTCGGGCCAGGGAAGGCTACTCCTCTGCAGCCTTGGCGTCTCTCCGCCGGGGAGCGCGACCCTGGAGGCGCTCCAGGCCCTGGCCGGCTGCGACGCGGTCTACCTCGAGGAGGAGCGGGACCTGCCTCTTGCCGAGGAGTTCTGCCGGGAGGCGCGTCTCCTCCCGGAGGAAAGTTCCAGGGCCGCGCGTCTCATCCTGGGCCTTGAGCAGGGCGGCGGCGCCGGTGACGTGTGGAG
>CAYLZQ010000017.1:0-12506 GCA_964388045.1 uncultured Elusimicrobia bacterium
TCGCAAACCGGCGGACATCCCCAAAAACCTTGGTGGAGCTGCGCTTGAAACTTCAGTCCGGAGATGTTGTAAAAGTGGCACTCGGCAGGGCAACCAGCGACATCGCAACCATTTTCATTCACCCAAAATTTCCAGGGAGGCTCCCTGATCGGCCAGGGGATACAGCCTGGAATGCACTGGACATCAGGGCCCAAGCATGCGAAATCGCCATTCAAGTTATAGCAGGGATAAAGCTGCTGTGCCGCCGCCGCAGCGGCAAGCAGCGACAAGCTTAATCCAAACCCCAACCAGGAGTCCTTGAGCATGGCATTATGAGATGAAAATGTCGACTCTCTTGCCATAGTATAGCCCAGATTCGTGAAAAATCAAGGTCTGCCCCGTAGCAGCATCCTTCGCGCCAGGGAGTCCTCGGCTTTAACGCCGCGATGCCGGCTGAGGGCAAAGCCTGCGCTATGGGAGGAATCCGGTGGCGGGAACGACCGGCCGGCCTGGGGCCATTCCGGTTGCGCCTTGACCCGGGCCGGGCCCTGGGATTTGCCATTCGCGGACAGTGGAGTCCAGGCTCCCGGTGAACAGGGAGCCGTCGGGGCTCAGGGCCAGGGCGTAGATCCTGCCCTCGTGGCCCTCGAAAACGGCCAGGAGCTCCCCGGTCCTGGCGTCCCACATCCTGGCCATCCCGTCCTCGGCCCCGGTGAAGAGGCGGCTTGCGTCAGGGCTCAAGGCAAGGGCGAAAACCCTGCCGGGATGCTCCACGATCAGCGTCTCCTGGCCGGATTCCATGTCCAAAATATGGACCCCCGTGCCGGTCTGGGTCGTAAAGAGCCTGCGGTCGTCATGACTCAGCAGCATGCGCCAGGCGCCGCTCCTTTGGTCGCCGAAGCTCCTCAGGGCCCGCCAAGCCTCAAGGTCCCAGACCAGGAAGTCCTTCGCGAAACGCCGCACGACAATAGTCCGGCCGTCGGAGCTCAGGGCAAAGGTCTCAAGGGAGTGGGGCTCCTTCCCTTCAAGCTTGCCCGTCTCCTTCCCAGTCTCCACATCCCAGACCCGGAGCGTCTGGTCGCGGGCGAGGCTCATCAGCCGCTTGCCGTCCGGGCTTAGGGCGAGCTGCTTGATCTGGCCTTCGTGGCCCTCGAAACTGCGGACAGGCTTTCCGGTCTCGAGCTCCAGCATGCGGATGACAGAGTCCCGGTAGGCCATGAAGAGGTAACGGCCATCCGGGCTGAAGATGGCGTTGGAAAGGGCGGTCTCGCTGAAACCGCGAAGCTCCTGGCCCGTCCTCATGTCCCAGAGTCTGGCCCCAATGCCGTCCGGCTCCAGCTCTCCTGCCGTCAGGAGATATCTGCCGTCAGGGCTAGCAGCCACGGACCAGACCGCGTCCTGGTGCCCTGGGAAGACCCGGATCTCACGGCCTCTCTCGACCTGGTCCGCGGCGCCCACGGCCTGCTTGGGAGGGGCCCCGGGAAGCCTCCACATCCTGGCGCTGCGGTCCGAGCTCCCGGTATAGAAGTGCCTGCCGTCACTGCTTGGGGCGACGGAAAGCAGGATGCCCTCATGCCCCTGGTATCTCTCCAGCTCCCTGCCTGTCCGCAGGTCCCAGACCCGCGCGGTCCCGTCAATGCTGGCGGTCACCAGCCTCTCCCCCTCGGGGCTGAAGGCGACCGCCCAGACCGCTCTCCGGTGGCCCAGGAATCTCATGACCTCCCTTCCGGTCTCGACCTCCCAGACTCTGGCCGTGTCGTCCTCTCGGTTGTCTGCTCCCGCTCCCGTGGCGAGGTATCTCCCGTCGGGGCTCAAGGCGATGCCGATCACAGGAGCCTCATGCCCAACGAACCTGCGCGCCTCCCTTCCGGTCTCAACGTCCCACATGTGGGCCATCTCGTCCCAACCGCCTGAGAAAAGATGACGGCCGTCCGGGCTGAGCCTCAGGGCCACCACCCCGTAGGTGGGGTAGCCCTCCCCTCCCTCGAACCTCAGGACCTCCTCGCCGCTCCTGGCGTCCCACTTTCGGATGGTCGAGTCCACGCCTGAGGAATAGAGGTACCTGCCGTCAGGGCTCGCCGCAAGCCCAAGGCTCCCCCCATACCTCCCACGGGGATGGGCCTGGATTTGCCGCAGCTCCACGGCTGTTTCCGCGTCCCAGGTCCGGATCGTGCCGTCGTCGCCGCTCGCGTGGAGGAGCCTCCCGTCAGGGCTCAAGGCCAGGGCCCAAACTCCGGCCTGGTGGCCTAGGAATCTTTTGAGCTCCCGGCCGGTCTCCTTGTCCCACATCCTGGCCGTTCCATCCGCGCCGGCTGTGAAGAGATGCCTGCCGTCAAGGCTCTCCAGGACGAACATCACGTTATGCTCATGCCCCTCGAATCTCCGGACCTCCATCCCCGCGGCAGGCTGGGGCTTGAGGGGACTCTCGCGCCGCCGCCCCACTGGCTCGGGGGAAGCCGCCCTCTTGGCCCCCTCGTAGAACGCCTTGAGCTCCGCCTCGATGCCGGAGAGGTCTGGAAGCCCGCCAGGGGCATCGAGCCTCTCGCGCAGCCTGGCCAGGGACTCCCGGACCGAAGGATCCTTGGAGCCTCCCAGAATCCGCGACGCGGAACGAAGCAGGGAAAGGTTTTCCTCCCCTGCCACGGCAGCCAGCCTCTGAGCCCTGGAGCCGAGCTTCCCCCGGTTTACGAGAAACCCAAGGAGATTGGCAGCGACCTTGCTTTGAGCCCTAAGTAGCGGATCGGCTTGGAAAGGCCCGTGGGCCTGGCTGCCTCCCGGGAGTTCGGGCGAGGCGAGATCCGTAAGGCGGCGCAAGCCTTCAGCCGGATCCGGGGCCATGAGGAAGCGCTCGATCTGGGAGGCCATGAGATCCACAACCCGCGCCTGCCCCCCATGCCGCCAGGTCCCCGGGGATGCCCTTCCCGTAAGCTGTCGAATGGAGATCCTCTCGATTCCTCCAGCCTCGAGCGCGGAGGAGGCAGGCAAGGTCAGGGCGAGAACCAGGACAAACCGCAGGACCGCCTGATTTCCGTCTTTCATGGACTCTCCTCTCGCTCGCTTCAAAAGTTCTACTGGCGCGCCTCAAAAAAGGCGTAGCGCTTGGCCTGCCCCGCATTCCTGGAGAGGCAGATCATGTACCTGTTGGGGAGGAGATCGGTGCTCACGCCCAGATATTGGGGCAGGTCAAGCATCCGGCAGCTATCCGAGCGGATGATGGGGGCGACAGTGGGCCCTTGGCCATCGACTCCCATGAAACCTTCCCTGTGGAATACGGGATAGCCCTCCGAGAGATCCGCGAGGGATATCCTCCACTCCATCTCGAGCGAGGTTTCACTCATACGCCCCGTCCCTGTCCGAAACCACTCCCACGTATGCGGGCCCTCGCGGCGCTTGATGAAGAGAGTGCCGCTAAGCTCCTCCGGGTGATCCCGCTGAGGCCATATGTACATGCCTTCAAGGTAAGGGGTGCGGCGCGTGGCGAAATCGCCGACCTCCACCCGCCCTTGACCCTCCCACTTAGACACAATGCCTTGCAGCTCCCAGAAGCCTCCCATATCCTCCATAGTGGGGGTCCGGGACCTCTCGAAGAGGGATTCTGCATACCAGAAACTCAGGTGGAAGGAGACCAGGGGAACGTATCCCTCCCGGCTTTGGATGCCTTCAAGCTGGCTCCGGATGAGGCCCGGCACCGGGACCCCAGGCGCTGAAGGCTGGAGCGGATGGGGCTCGCCAAGGTCCAAGTCCCAGGAAGGAAGCCCCACCACGAGAGTCTTCGCCGAGGGCCCCAGGCCCGCCTCCAGCCTGGCCTCCTGCGCGGAGGCGGCCCAAGGCATGGCTAAGAGGGACAATGCCAGGGTCTCGAACAGGGTTTTCCTCGAAACCGACAAGTTTCCCGCTTTCATGGGATTATCCTTTTGCTCCGCCATGAGTTGGTCCGCAGAGTGCTTTCAGTATAACCGGGAATGTCCGACCGGCCCAAGAGTCCTTGGGGCAGTTTGCAGCCCTCTTTCGGCCCATAATCGCCTGTTAAATTTCGCGGGCCGAAATTTAATCTTGGGTTAAAGGCAGGGGATTGCGCCAGGTCAGCGCCCTTGGAGGGATGCGGCGCCAAGCTCCAGGGCCGCCCCGGCCAAAAACCGCGCCCCCTTCCGGGTGATGCCTGAGCAGCTGATGCTCCGCGTGGCCCGTGAAATGCCAGAGAGCCTGCAGGCCCTATCGAGGATCAAGGGGACAACCCCCTATCTCCTCCAGAGATACGGGCCGGGGCTGGTCAGGGCGGTCGCGCGGGGCCGGGAGGCCCTGCCTCCCAGCGAGCCCCCCAGGCCAGAGCACCCGAAAAAAAGCCTCAAGGAGCGCAGGCTCTTCGAAACCCTGAGGCAGTGGCGCAAGGCCCAGGCCGAGGGGGAGGGCATCGAGCCCGTGGTCGTGGTCTCAAGCGGCGCCCTCTGGGAGGTCGCGCGGCAGGCGGCGCAAGGAAAGGACCCCCTGGAGCCCCTCAGCGCCTTGAAGCGCGCCCGCTACGGGGCCGAGATCCTCAAGCTCCTCAAGGCCAGGCCAAGGGAGTTATGACTCCCAGAGTCACGACCCGCAATTGCATCTGCCCAGGACCTTGGAGAGGGACAATCTCGGTCTACGGCACGGCTGCCTGTCCGTCCCCGAATCCCAGATTCCACATATAGGCGCTCCCGTCGCTGCTTCCAGTAAATAGAGCCGCGCCGTCTGGGCTTACAGCGGCCGAAGTCATGAGCTCATTGGACCCGCCAAAATTGACCAGCTGCCTTCCGGTTGCAGCTTCCCAAGCGCGGATCGAGTTTTTAGACCCAACCCCAAAGAGGACCTGGCCGTCCGGGCGGAGGGCTAGGGAGGCAATGCCAACAGCCGGGAAGTCGCGCACCTCCTGAGATGTTTTCAAGTCCCACATATGTATCGAAGAGTCTCCGGCGCTCGCGAAAAATAAGAATTGCCCATCTGGGCTCAAGGCGACGGCGTTGATGATCCCCGCATCTCCAATCCGGCCGATCTCCTGGCCTGTTTCCACGTCCCACGCGTGTAGGCCATGGTCGCTGCCGGCAAAAAGGCGCCTTCCGTCCCGGCTCACCGCAAGGCCCGTGATAATACCCAAACTCCCCTCAAAGCTCCGAACCTCCTGGCCTGTCAGCACATCCCACATGAGGACTCTTACGACGAACCTGGCGTCGTCGTCGTAGGTCAATCCCCCGGCGAAGAGGTATCTTCCATCCGGACTCAGGGTTAGCCTCCCAATGGACGTCCCGGGCCATGGAAACCTGCGAATTTCAACTCCCGTTTCCACGTCCCACATGATGGCCACCTCGTCGCTGCCCGAAAAGAGTCGTCTGCCGTCCGGACTGAGCGCAACCGACCGGACGCTGTTCGGATGCCCCTGAAACCTGCGGATTTCTTTTCCACTTTCGATGTCCCACATGATGGCCACAAAGAAACTGTGCCCGGTAAAAAGGCGTTTTCCCTCAGGGCTCACGGCGAGTGAATGCACCCAGTCATCTTCTTCATAAGCAGAGAATCTGCGGCGCAAAGGGAGGTCTGCCGAGGGCTGGACCTCCCCAGCCGCCAGGCTCCCTGCCAGCGGCTCTGCTAAGCGTCTGCCTCTCGCCGCGAATGGCTGATCAAAGCCCTCCTCGATGTGAGCCCATAGGGCTCCTCGGGACGAATGCGGGCTGTCGCCGTCGAAGCTGGCCCTAAGCCCGCCAGCCTCGGCCCAACCCATGAGGCCACAGGCCAGGGCCGCCGGGGCAAGTCCGCATCGGTTGAGTCTCATAGGCCGCGCCTCCGATCAACGCTTCAATCCTCAATGGAAGATCCGATGAAATTTTTAGTAAGACTTTAGTGATAATCATGTGGAGGTCCCCGGATTCAGGGACGCTCCATTCTACCTTAAAAAGACGGGCATCTTCCCTCCTAGGCAACTCGCTCCTGGGCCGAGTTCTACATGCCTGATAATTTCGCAGGCCGGAATTTAATCTTGGGTTAAAGGCAGGGGGGATTGCGCTATGTCAACGCCCTTCGAGGGATGCGGCGCCAAGCTCCAGGGCCGCCCCGGCCTCGCGCTCAAGCCGGATTTTGTCGAAATCGGCCCTCAGCGTCATGTCCAGCTCGCGCCTGGCGATCGCCGCCTCCAAGGCCCGGTAGACGGACAGCTCGGGCGCTTCGCCGCTGGTCTCCATGTACTCGACCAAGGACCTGCGCGCGGAGAGGGCCCTGGCTTGGAGCTCCTCCGGGGACATGGCCTGCAGCTCCGAGGAACGCCTCCAGGCCTCCTCCAGGGGCATGAGCCTGCCCGGGGAGTAGCGCTCATAGAGGCTGCGGGTCCATTCCAGGAGGGCCTCGTCGCCGCGCGAGAAGGCCTCCTCCCTCTCGGACTGGTTGCGGACAGCGTCAGGCAGGTCCCGCAGATCCTCCCGGAACCTCTCCGGCCCCCGCAAAGCCATGACGATCCCGCCCGCCTTGATCCCTCGAAACTCCCCCTCGAGGACGTACCACCAGGGGCGGCCGGCAAGGTCGTCGTAGGCGTGCTGGAGCTCGTGCAGGAGCGACTCCAGGCCTAGGATCGGTGGAAGGCCCAGCAGGTCCTCGTGAAGGGTGATGGTGCGGCTGGGGCCGTCGTACTCCGCCGGCTTGGGGGTCCCGGCCCCCTGGACCAGGTTGCCGAAGCGCAACCTTCCCTCTTGCCGCAACCGGGCAAGTAGCGGCCAGAGATGGCCGAGCCTGCGGTCGAATTCAGGGGTCTCGCCCCGGAGGGACTCCCCGAGCTCCACGATGCGCCGCAGGCCCTCCTCGGGGTCCTGCGCCTGGGGGCCTAAAGCCGCCGGCTTCCCGGGCAGCCGACGGCCTACCCCATCGCCGAGCGGCTGGCCGGCCGGAATTACAAGATCTCCCGGAACTCCGGCAGAGGCCGGAGAGCCGCCCAGCGTAAGCGGCAAGAGCAAGAGAAGAATCCAGTGACCAGGCATGGCGCGTTCCGGAGGCAATCCCCGCGGGGATCCCGCCTTCCTTAAGGATAGGGCGGGGAAACGCGCGCATCATGGGACTTCGGGCCCATTGCCGGCCGGGGCCAATGGCCCCCGGCATCTCAAGGGGGCTCCAAAGCCGCGGCCGGGATGAGGGGCTAAAAGGGGAAGAGGCGGTAGACCTTCGCCTCCACGAAGTACTGGGCGCTCCTCCGCGGCCCTTCGTAGACGGAATAGAGGTGGGCGTCCGAGACAGCCTTGTTGAGATGGGCGACGTAGGAGCCAGACTCGAGCTCCTCCACCCTGGGGATGGCGAACTTGTTGGAAACCAGGGCCCCGCGCTCCTTGATCATCCGGGCATGGTAATGCTCGGTCTTGCCGCTCCCCTTCCAGCGCAGGGCCGCTTCGGGCCCGAAGAGGCAATGCTTGCCGGCAAGGGGAGAGCGGACGGATCCGTCGGGAAGGAACTTGACGATCCCATGGGAGGAGAGGCGCTTGAGGCTGCGCCCCAGATCGGCCTGGCCTACGCCAAGCTTCCTGGCAAGATCCGAGGCCTTCCAGGAGCCCTTGTCGTTGCAGAGGACCACGAAGCTCCAGTAGCCGGAGTAGTCTCTCAGGATCGCCTCGGTCTGCGCGACGCTCAAGTAACAGGTCTCCTCGTGCATCAGGCGCTGGGCCGCCCGCTCGCCCACGGAGGCCTCCTGGCGCCTCTCATTGGTCTCCAGGGTCTTGAGGAGCCATTCATAGGCCTCTTCCGAGCCGAGGAGGTCCTTGAGGAAGGCTCCGGCCAATTCCCTGGCCTGGGAGGAAAGTGGGGCGATCCCGAGGCGGGAGATCAAGAGGCCCAGGCGCTCCGCCTTGGGAAGAAAGAGCCCTCTCTCGATCTTCCAATAGGTGATGTAGGAGAAGCCCAGGACCTTCCGCCCTCCGGACCTGGCGTAGAAAAAGTGGGGGGTCTTGAAACCAGCCTCCTGCCTGAGCCTCCTCAAGACCTCGGAGAAAGCTTTTGGCATCAGCCTATTCGCAGGAGGCGTCTGCGGAACAGAAGATGGATGTTGAAGCGCCTCAGGAAATCGAGGCCGAGGAGTCCTTCGACAGGGCTTTCTCCAGGAAGGGCGTGGGCCAAAACAGGCAGGCCCTTGACCTCCTGTCCCAAGCAGCGCAGGGCTCTTAGGCGGACCAGCGGCGCCAGGATTATGCCGCTTGCCGTCGAGATTTCCATCTTGCGGATCGCGAGAATGGGATCGCAGCCGATGGCGGCCAGAAATTCCGGCGGGGCCATGGTATGCGTGGCTCCCGTGTCCAGAGCCATGTCGACGAAAAGGGAACCGCGCCTTCCGACGAGCGCGACCTTGACGGGGATGATGCTGCGGGAGGCATCGAGGGGGAAATCAGGCACCGAAAGCCGCAGCGTAACCCTTGGGGAAGTCGTCTTCGGAATAGACGACGTAAAGCCGTTTGGGACGGGAACCGATCTTCCTATGGATCTCATCCCGGTGCGGGGAGTGAGCGATCAGGGTGCCCGTGACGGGGGTCGTGGTATCCTCGTCCACTCTGTCCAGCGCGATCAGAAGCCACTCCCGCCGGAACCTCTTGCGGATCTTTTCGATGGGCTCTACCTTGGCGGACGGGTTTCCCCTCATGCTCTCAGTGTAACAGACGGCAGGCTCAATCGCAATAGCGCGATTCCGCTCGGTTCCCCTAGGCCTCGCGCCCCACTTCCTCGCCCAGGCCGCGCAGCTCGGGGACCTGCTCCACCAGCTCGGGCGCTGTCTCGGCCGAGCTCTGGCAGGAAATGCAGTAGCGCGCGAAGGGAAGGGCGACCAGCCTGGGCTTGGCGATCGGCTTGCGGCAGAACTCGCAGAAGCCGTAGGTGCCCTTATCGATCTTCCTGAGCGCCGCCTCGATCTGGTCCAGGGTCATGCGCTCGTTGTCCGAGAGCTCGAAGAGGAGCTCCCTTTCGATCGCCTGGCTCGCCTGGTCCACGGAGTCCCCGGTATCCTGCAGGGCGCTCTCAGAGAGCTGCTGCTTGCGCACCGTCTTGAGGAGATCCTCGCGCATGGCCAGGAGCTGCTTTCGGATGGACCCCAGCCTGAGCCCTGCGGGGGCAAGGGCCTTGGCCCGCGCGTGGGCGCGAGAGGCGCTTCTTAAAGGGGCCTTCTTTCCCGCGGCGTGCTGTTTTCTCTTCATTGTCGTTTCCTCGGAGGCGGCCTGTTCCGTCGAAAAAGACGGACGGACATAGTATATTAGTTATTCTTCAAAGCGCAAGACCCACAGAGGGCCCAAAATCGCCTCGGCCAAACGGGCGTTATGTCTCGGTCGCAGCACTGAGGATCGCCGCGGCCGCCCTGATCCTCGAGAGGACAGTCTCCCGGCCCATGACCTCCAGCATCCCGAAGAGGGTCGGCCCCTCGGTCCTCCCCGTGCAGGCCGCGCGCAGGGGGTGGAAGACCTGGCCGGTCTTCAAGCCCCGCTCGGCGCAGAAGGCGCGGATGCGCTCCTCCAAGGCCTTCTCCGTGAAGGGGGAGCCCTCAAGCTCCCCCGCCAGGGAGAGCAGGATCTCCTTGGCTCCCGGAGCGCGCAGGACCTTGTCCAGGGCCTTGGGGGTGAAGGCCACGGGCTTGTAGAAAAACTCGACCAGGGCCGGGATCTCGGAGAGGAGCTTGTACTTCTCCTGCTCCAGGGCCACGGTCCGCTCAAGGGAAGGCCCCTTGAGGCCCGCGAGCCCGGCGGCCGCCAGGAAGGGCTCGGCCTGCCTCAGGAGCTCGGGAAGAGGGGTCTTGCGGATGTACTCTCCGTTCATCCAGGCGAGCTTGACCGGGTCGAAGGCGGCCGGGCTCTTCTGGCAGCCGGAGAGGTCGAAGCGGGAGACGAGCTCCTCCGGGCCGAAGATCTGCTGGGAATCGGGGGTGGACCAGCCCAGGAGGGCCAGGTAGTTGCGCAGGGCCTCCGGGAGATACCCCTGCTGCCTGTACTCCAGGACGGAGGTGGCCCCGTGGCGCTTGGAGAGCTTGGAGCCGTCCGGCCCCAGGATCATCGAGAGGTGCGCGAACTGCGGCGGCCGCCAGCCCAGGGCCTCGTAGAGCTGGACCTGGGAGGGGGTGTTCGAGAGGTGCTCGTCTCCCCGGATCACGTGGGTGATATCCATCAGGTGGTCGTCTATGACGCAGGCGAAGTTGTAGGTAGGCCCCCCGGTGGCCTTCTGGATGATGAAGTCCTGCTGGAGCCCGTTCTCGAAGCGCACGCGGCCCCGGATCAGGTCCTCGACCACGGTCTCCCCCTCCTGCGGCATCCTGAAGCGCAGGACGGGCCTGCGGCCCTGGGCCTCGAAATCCCCTTTCTGCCTCTCGCTTAGGTTCCGGCAGCGCCCGTCGTAGCGGGGAGGGCGCTTCTCGAGCTGGGCCAGCCGCCTCATGGCCTCGAGGTCCTCCTTGGAGCAGTAGCAGGGGTAGGCCAGGCCATTCTCCTCGAGCTCCCGGAGGTGCTTCCGGTAGACCTCCAGGCGCCTCATCTGGAAGTAGGGCTTGTGAGGGCCCTCCTCCCGCTCCAGGCCCGCCGGCCCTTCGTCCCAATCGAGGCCCAGCCAGCGGATGGACTCCAGGATCGCGCTCACGGACTCCTCGGTGGAGCGGACCTCGTCGGTGTCCTCGATGCGCAGGATGAACTTGCCCCCGTGGCGGCGGGCGAAGAGCCAGTTGTAGAGGGTCGTGCGCGCCCCCCCTATGTGCAGGTAGCCGGTCGGGGAGGGGGCAAAGCGAGTACGGACAGGGCTCATCGCAGGGGGCCGGGAGCCCGGCTGGCTGCCAGGAGCTCCTGGGCGTGCCGGCGGCTGGCCGAGGTGGCCTGACGCCCTCCGAGCATCAGGGCCACCGCCTCCAGGCGCCTCTCCCCCTCCAGGCGCTCGGCCCTGACCGTCGTCTGGGCGGCCGAGGCCTCCTTGAGGACGTGGAAGTGGCTCTCGGCGAAGCAGGCCACCTGGGGGAGGTGCGTCACGCAGAGGACCTGGTGGGTCTCCCCCAGGGCCGAGAGCCTGCGTCCCACCGCGCGGGCGACCGCCCCCCCGATCCCCGCGTCCACCTCGTCGAAGACCAGGATCGGGATCCGGTCCGCCCCGGCCAGGACCGTCTTCAAGGCCAGCATCACGCGCGAGAGCTCCCCTCCGGAGGCCACGGCCTTGAGAGGCCTGAGGGGCTCCCCGGGGTTGGCGGAGAAAAGGAACTCCACGCCGTCGGCCCCGTGGCGGGCGAAACGCCCCTCCTCTAGCTCCACGCTGACCTCCAGACGCGAGCCCTCCAGGCCCAGGGACTTGAGCTCCTCCAGGACCAGCCCTGCAAGCCTGCGCGCGGCCTTCATCCGCTCCCGGTGGAGAAGTCCGCAGGCGCGGCCCAGCTTGTCGACCGCGGCCGCGAGCTCCAACTCAAGCTGGCCCAGGCGCTCCTGCGCGTTCTCAAGCCGGGAAAGCTCGCAGGCGCGGCGCTCGCGCGCGGCGAGGATCTCTTTGACGCTGGGCCCGTATTTCTTCTTGAGGCGCAGGATGAGGTCCAGGCGACCCAGGACCCAGTCCAGGCGGCCGGGGCTCGCCTGGGTCTTGTCGCGATAGTCGCCCAAGGCGTGGGCCACCTCCTCGAGGGAAAGCCGCGCCGTCTCGAGCTGGTCATGGGAGGCCTTCATTCCAGGGTCGACCCTGGCCAGCTCCGCCAGGGCCCTCTCGGCCCTGAGCAGGCAGCCCAGGACCGAGCCCTCCTGCTCGTAGAGGAGCTCGTAGGCCCCGTGGGAGAAGGCCTTGAGCCTCTCGGCGTTCTTGAGCAGGGGCAGGGACGCCTCCAGCTCCTCCTCCTCCCCCTCCTTGAGCTTGGCCTCGTCGATCTCCTGGAGCTGCAAGCGCGCCAGCTCGACGCGCCTGCGGCGCTCCTCCTCAGACATCTGGGCCGCCTCCCGGGAGGCCACGAGCCCGGACCAGGCCTCGTAGGCGGCGGCCGTCTCTCCCAGGAGGTCCTCATGCCCGGCGAAGCGGTCCAGGAGCTCGAGCTGGACCGAGGGCTTGAGCAGGGCCACGTGCTCGTTCTGTCCGTGGAAGTCCACGAGGCCCTCTCCCAGGGCGGCGAGGGCGGAAAGGGGGGCGGACTGGGAGTTGATGATCGCCCGGGTCTTGCCCGAGGAGTCGAGCTCCCTGCGGACCATCACTGGCCCGCCGGCGATCTTGAACTGGGCCTGAAGCTCCCTAGGGAAATCCTGCCTGTCGAAGAAACCCGTCACCTCCAGGCGCTCCCCCCCGGAGCGCAGCCAGGAGGAGCTGCCCCGAGCGCCCAGGAGGAAGCCCAGGGCCTCGACCAGAATAGACTTGCCGGCCCCGGTCTCCCCGGTCAGGACGTTCAAGCCCGGGGAGGGATCGATCCTGAGATCCTCGATGATGGCGAAGTTTTTGACGAGCAAAGATCTAAGCATAAAGGAAAATGACTGTAACGGCCCTAATGAAGCAACTGCTCAGGCTCCTCAACCCCACCCCCTCCCATAGGGAGGGGAGCCTCGGCCCCCTCAACTCAC
>CAYLZQ010000018.1:0-12474 GCA_964388045.1 uncultured Elusimicrobia bacterium
GCCGGGCCGCCGCGGCCGAGATCTCCCCGCGGTTCTCGCGCAGCTCGGGCGGGATCCAGGCCAGGCCCAGCTTCTCGTAGACCTCCTCCTCGCTCCTGCCGGCCAGGGATCTTGAGCGCTTCTCATCCGAGACCCTGAAGACCCCGTACTCGTTGACGGTGAGGCCCCTCTTCAAGGCGTGCTCGCGCAGGGCCACGTTGTGCTCCTTGGAGCCGGTGAAGTACTGGAGGGCGGCCCCGAAGGACTGGGGGGGCACGACCCTCAGGTCGCACTGGATCCCGGCCTTAAGGCGCACCGTGGCCTTGGTCTCGCCCGCGGCCATCACGCGCTCGACCTGCGGGAGCTTGGTGAAGGCCGAGACGACCGCTCCCCCGGCCTTGGCCGTGCAGAGGATGTCCAGGTCCCCCACCGTCTCCCGGCCGCGCCTGAGCGACCCTGCGGGGCTCATCTGCGCGATCCCAGGGACTTTCCCGAGCGCCGCCAGGAGCTCCTCCAGGAGCCTGCGGGCCTCCCAGCAGAGCATCCTGGCCCCGGCGGTCTTGGCGAACTCGAGGCCCTGGAGGATGTTCGACTCGATCTTGGCCCCGAAGCCGGGCAGATCCCTCAGGCGCCCCGCCTGGGCGGCTTTCCTGAGCTTCTCCAGGGAGTCTATCTTCAAGGAATCGTAGAGGGCGCGGGCGCGCTTGGGGCCAAGGCCCGGCAGCTTCAAGAGCTCGAGCAGCCCCCGGGGGATCTTCCCGCGCAGGGCCTTCAAGTCCTTGAAGGTCCCGGAGGACAGGATCTCCCGCAGGTGCTCCGCGATCCCCTTGCCGATCCCAGGGATATCGAGGAGCTCGCCCTCCGAATAGTTCCCCACGGGTTTGGAGAGCCCCCCGATCACCTGGGCCGCTCTCTGGTAGGCCCGGACCCTGAAGGGGTTGGCCTGGTCCACCTCCAGGAGGACGGCCATCTCCTCGAAGAGCCCGGCGATCTGGGAGTTGGTCATCAGAAGCCAGCCTCGGTCACGGGCTGGACCCCGAGGGCCGGCTGCGCTTGAAGAAGAGCATCAGCAAGATCGCGATGGGCGCTTATCGCGATGATAGGGATACCACCAGGGCTTGGCTTTCTGCTCGAAGTCCCAGTGGACGTGCTTGGCCTGCTGGAACTCGGCAAGGCCCTCCTCCCCCAGCTCCCTGGCCCCGCCGGTCGCCTTGTAGCCGCCGAAGGGGCCCGCGTCGTTGTCGGTGAGCGGGTCGTTGATCCAGATGGTCCCGGCCTCTACCTCCTCGAAGAACCTCTTGACCTTGCGGGAGTCGTGGGTGTAGATGTTGGCTCCCAGGCCGTAGATGGTGTCGTTGGCGAGGCGTATGGCCTCCTCGAAGTCCCGGTAGGGCATGACCGGGCAGACCGGGCCGAAGGTCTCGTCGCGCATCACGGTCATGGAGTGGTTGACGTCCGCCAGGACCGTGGGCTCGTAGAAGTAGCCGCGCGCAAGCCCCTCCGGTCGCTTGCCGCCGGCCAGGAGCCTGGCCCCGCGCTTCAATGCCTCCTCGACGTGCTCCTCCACCTTCCTGCGGTAGGGGGCCCCGATCATGGGGCCCACGTCCGTCCGCGGGTCAAAGCCGTCTCCGACGTTCAGGCTCTCGGTGAAGGCCTTGAGCCTCTCGAGGAAGGGCTTGTAGAGTCCCTCCTGGACATAGACGCGCTCCGCCGAGGTGCAGACCTGCCCGGTGTTGAGGAAGGAGGCCCAGGCCACGGCCTTGACCGCGATCTCAAGGTCCGAGTCCTCGCAGACGACGAAGGCATCCTTGCCTCCGAGCTCGAGGTGCGTCTTCTTGACCATGTCCGCGCAGATCTTGGCCACATGCTTGCCGACCTCCAGGGAGCCCGTGAAGGCGACCAGGGAGGTGTCCGGATGCCGCACCAGGGCCTCCCCGGTCAGCTCCCCGAGGCCGGTCACGATCTCGACCGTCCCTTTGGGCAGGCAGTCGAAGATCTTCTCGAAGGCCAGGGTCGAGAGGGGGGTCTGCTCCGCGGGCTTCAAAACCGCCGTGTTCCCGGCCGCCAAGGCGGGGGCGAGCTTCCAGGCCATGAGGAGGATGGGGTAATTCCAGGGCACGATCGCGGCCACCACCCCGTAGGGCTCCTTGACGATGAGGTTGAGCTGAGAGGGCTCAATCGAAGGGATCACGCGCCCGCGGGAGTTCCGGGCGATCTCCGCGTAGTAGTCGAAGCAGGAGGCGGACCAGCCCATCTCGTCCTTGTTCTCCCGCAGGGGCTTTCCGCCCTCCTGGGTCAGGATCTTGGAGAGCTCCTCCGCGCGCTTCCGGATCCCGCGTGCGATCTCGTGGAGGAGGTCCGCCTTCTCATGAGCCGGGACCCTGCGCCAGGAGCCGAAGGCTTTCCTCGCGCGCGCGACAGCCCGGTCCACCTCCTCTGGGCCTTGGTTTGGGATCTCGTCCAAGACCTTCTCGGTGGCGGGGTTGACGACCGGTATTTTCCTCAATGCCTTCATGGTTTTCCCCCGGGATCCGGTTTTGCGCAGCGGCTCCTCCTTCCCGCTGCTGTGCGCCTGCGGCCCTTGGCCCCCTCGGCCCTTCGGGCCCGGGGCGCCGTTTCCATTAATGTTCTATCGCTGCGCCCCTGTGGGGGATGCGAGTGACCAGTATTTCTTTTTTGGCCCAAAGCGGTCAAGGCTTGTAACCGGATTGTTGCAATATGTAACGGCTTCGAGATTGACTTTTTCGCGTTTTGGGTATATGCTCTTATGGAGTTCGGAGGGAAGCCAGGCTTTCTTCAGGAGATGTCCACGGCAGATTCCAGAGTGGCCTTGGGCTGCGAGCTCCTGGTGGTCGACGATGACCCGGAGTGGCGCGAGCTTTTGTCCTTCCTTTTTAAGCAGGACGGCCACAGGGTCCAATCAGCGGCAACGGCCCGCGACTGCCTCAAGCAGCTCTCCAAGACCTGCGACCTGGTGCTCTTGGACATCAAGCTTCCGGACGCCTGCGGCTTCGAGCTCTGCGAGACCATACGGGAACAACGAGGGTATGAGACCCCCATGATAGCCCTCATGTCCTCCACGGTCCACGAGCTCCAGGAGGGCTACGAGGTCGGGGCCGACGACTACGTCGTCAAGAACGGGAGCCCGGAGGACATCAGGGCCAAGGTCAACTGCATCCTGCGCAGGCATGCGAGGGACACCGGGATCCTCAAGCGCGGGGAGCTGGAGCTCGACCCCAAGACCCAAAGCCTGCGCATCGGCCACAGGTTTTTGAGCCCGACCAACGGGTCCATCCACAAGGACCACCACCTCACCCCCACCGAGTTCCGCCTGCTCTACAGCCTGGTGGAGGCCAACGGCCAGCCCGTCAGCCTCAAGCGCCTCTCCGAGGAGGCCTTCCCTGGCCCCAGCGTCGGGGCCTCAAGGAAAGTGGAAGTAGCCGTTAGCCGCTTGAGAAGCAAGCTCCCCCGTCAAGCCGCCGAAAAAATCCAGGCGATCCGGAATCTCGGTTACATCTTTCACGCGGCCTGTTGAAGAGAGCGCAAGGCGCTCCGGACGGCTTTGATCGTCCCTTCAAGCTCTTTCTCCCGGTGGGCCGAGGAAAGGAAGGCGGCCTCGAGCTGGGCCGGCGGAAGGTAGACCCCCCGGCTTAGCATCTTCTGGAAGAAGCGCGCGTAGGCCTTGGGGTCCGAGCGCTTGGCGCTCTGGTAGTCGTGGATAGGGGAGGGGCAGAAGAACAGGGTGAACATGGAGCCTGCGGAGTGTGGCTGCAGGGCGACCCCGGCTTTTTTGGCCGCGTCCGCGATCCTCTCAAGGAGGTGAGCCGTCATCCGGGCAAGCCTGGGATAGGGGTTTTCCTCCTTGAGAAGGCGCAGGCTCTCAAGGCCGGCGGCCACGGCCACGGGGTTTCCTGAGAGCGTGCCGGCCTGGTAGACGGGCCCCAGGGGAGCCACCAGCTCCATGATTTTCCGGCGGCCGCCGTAGGCTGCCAGGGGCAATCCCCCGCCCACGATCTTTCCCAGGCAGGTGAGGTCGGGCCGGATCTTGAGGAGGGTCTGGGCCCCTCCGTAGCAGAGCCTAAAGCCCGTGATCACCTCGTCGAAGATGAGGAGGGCCTTGTGCCTTCTGGTGAGCGCCCTCAGCTCTTCAAGGAAGCCTGTTTCGGGCTGGACTACCCCCATGTTGCCGGCGACAGGCTCCACGATCGCGGCCGCGATGCGGCTTCCCCACCTGGAGAAAGCCCGTCCGAGGGCCTGGCTGTCGTTATAGGGCAAGCTCAGGGTCGTGGCTGCCCAGGCCCTGGGCACCCCGGCCGAGTCCGGGTTTCCCAGGGTCGTGGCCCCTGAGCCTGCCTGGACGAGCAGGCTGTCCACGTGGCCATGGTAGCAGCCGGCGAACTTGACCACGAGCTCCCTCCCGGTGAAAGCCCTTGCCGCGCGCAGGGCGCTCATGACCGCCTCGGTCCCGGAGCTGGTCAGGCGCACGAGCTCCAGGGAGGGCAGGGCCTCACGGATGCGCTCGGCCAGGAGCACCTCGGCCTCGGTGGCCGCCCCGAAGGTCGAGCCCCTTTGGAGCGCCTTTTCGGCAGCGGAGACAACCTCCCTGCGGGCATGCCCTAGGATGAGGGGGCCCCAGGAGAGGCAGTAGTCCACGTAGCGCCTGCCGTCAACGTCGAAAAGATAGGGGCCCGAGCCTGAGCGGATGAACCGAGGGCAGCCCCCGACCGCCTTGAAGGCCCTGACCGGGGAGTTCACCCCTCCGACGAGGACCCTCCGGGCGAGGGCGAAGAGTTTTTGAGCCCTGGGCATGCCCCTCAACCCAGCCAGCGGGCGGCCTCGAGGGCGTGGTAGGTGAGGATGAAGTCGGCCCCGGCCCGCTTGATGCCTGTAAGGGTCTCCAGGGCCAGCCTTTTCTCGTCGATCCAGCCCCGGGCCGCCGCGGCCTTGATCAGGGCGTACTCCCCTGAGACGCTGTAGGCCGCCACCGGGAGCTTGAGGCTTTCGCGGACGGCCCTGATCACGTCCAGGTAGGGCAGGGCGGGCTTGACCATCACCGCGTCGGCCCCCTCCTCCGCGTCCAGGGCCGTCTCCCGCAGGGCCTCCCGGAGGTTGGCGGGGTCCATCTGGTAGGTCGCCCTGTCGCCGAACCTGGGCGGGGATTCAGCGGCCTCGCGGAAAGGGCCGTAGAAGGCGCTCGCGTACTTGGCGGCATAGGCCAGGATTGGAGTCATCTCGAGGCTTGAGGAGTCCAGGGCCTTCCTGACGGCGGCCACCTGGCCGTCCATCATGCCGCTCGGGGCTATGACGTCGGCCCCGGCCTCGGCTTGGGAGACGGCGGTTTTGCCCAGGAGCTCCAGGGTGGGGTCGTTGAGGATCTGTCCGTCCTTGACCACCCCGCAGTGGCCGTGGTCCGTGTACTCGCAGAAGCAGAGGTCCGCGATCAAGACCAGGTCCGGGTAGCGGTCCTTGAGCGCGGAGAGGGCGCGCTGGATGATCCCGTCCTTGGCGCAGGCCCCCGAGGCTTTGGAGTCCTTCCTGTCCGGGATCCCGAAGAGGATGACCGCCGGGATGCCGGCCGAGGCCACGGGCTCGCAGGCCTTGAGGAGCTCGTCCGTGGAGTACTGAAAGTGCCCGGGCATGGAGGAAATCGCCTTCCTCTCCCCCTTGCCCGGCCGCACGAAGAAGGGCATCACCAGGTCCCCGGGATCCAGGGAGGTCTCGCGCACCAGGCCCCTCAGGGCGGGACTCCGGCGCAGGCGCCGCAGGCGGTTCGCGGGGAAGGCCATGATCAATTTTATATAATTAAGACCGCGTTCCCCAAGATTATGACCATGCGCGAGGGCCTGACCTTCCACGACGTCCTGCTGGTCCCCAAGCGCTCGGGGGTCGCCTCCCGAAGGCAGGTGGACACGGCCGGGCGCTTCTCCCGGAACATCCCCTTGAAGTGTCCGATCGTCTCGGCCAACATGGATACGGTGACCGAGGCCCAGATGGCGATCGCCATGGCGCGCTGCGGGGGCCTGGGCATCGTCCACCGCTTTCTCAAGCTCGAGGAGGAGGTGGCCGAGGTGGCCAAGGTCAAGCGCGCCCAGAACATCATCATAGAGGAGCCTTACGTGGTCTCGCCCGAGGACACGGTGGCCCAGGCCCGGGAGGCCATGCGGGAGCACCAGGTGGGCGGGCTTCTCGTGGTTGACCAGAACCGGCGCCTGGCCGGGATCGTGACCGAGCGAGACCTCGTCTTCCAGCGGGACCTCGACGCCCGCCTGCGCAGGGTGATGTCCAAGAAGCTGGTCACGGCCAGGCCCGGAATCTCCATGGAGGAGGCTTCCGAGGTCTTGCGCAGGCACAAGGTGGAGAAGCTTCCCCTCGTGGACGCCAAGGGGGTCCTGGTCGGGCTCATCACGGCCAGGGACCTCAGGATGAAGCAGCTCCACCCCGAGGCCTCCAAGGACAGGAAAGGCCGGCTCCTGGTCGGGGCGGCGGTGGGGGCGGTGGGGGACTTCCTGGAGCGCTCGGCGGCCCTGCTCGAGGCGGGGGCGGACGTCCTGGTCGTGGACGTGGCCCACGGCCACTCGGAGCACGTGATCACGGCGGCCAGAAGAATCAAGAAGAGATGGCCCCAGGCGGAGCTGGTCGCCGGAAACGTCGCGACCTACGAGGGCGCCAGGGACCTGGCGGAGGCGGGGGCCGACGGGATCAAGGTGGGGGTGGGCCCGGGCTCCATCTGCAGCACCCGGATCGTCTCGGGGGCCGGGGTCCCGCAGCTCACCGCGATCATGGACTGCGCGCGGATCACCGGGGAGCGGGGAATCCCCGTGATCGCGGACGGGGGTATCCGGGACTCGGGGGACATCTCCAAGGCACTGGCCGCCGGGGCCTCCTCGGTGATGGTGGGGAGCCTGCTCGCCGGCAGCGAGGAGAGCCCGGGCTGGAGCGTGGTGCGCGACGGGACCCGCTACAAGCTCTACCGCGGGATGGCCTCCCTGACCGCGACGCTCGCCCGCAGGAAGAGGGAGCGCGGGGAAGAGGAGAACATGGATCCCTTCGAGGCGGCGGAGGTGGTTCCGGAAGGCGTGGAATCCCTGGCCCCCTACAAGGGCCCCGTGGCGGAGGCCGTCCATCAGCTCCAGGGAGGCCTGCGCTCCGGGATGAGCTACTCCGGGGCGCGCAGCCTCGCCGAGTTCTGGGAGAAGGCCGAGTTCATCCGGATCACCCATGCGGCCTGGCAGGAGTCCAAACCCCACGCCCTGGATCACTAGCCTGGGACTGTGGTAGACTTTCCTAAATCCGGGCCCTCCGCGGGCCCTTGAGGAGGAAAGACCATGAGAAGCCACCTGTTTTTCTCCGCGGCGATCCTGGCCCTGCTGGCCCCGCCAAGCCGCGCGGACGTGACGATCGAGTCTCTTAGCCGCAGCGGGGGCCTGCGAGGCATGGGAGCCTTCGAGTCCACGGCCAAGCGTATGATCCAGGGGGAGAAGTCCCGCGAGGAGTCCACCTTCAAGTTCACGGGCAAGGTGCTCGGCTTTCTCTCGGGCGGAAAGGGCAAGGAGGGCGTCGAGATCGTGCGGGTGGACTTGGACAAGGTCTGGAGCCTGGACATGAAGCGCAAGACCTACACCGAGCGCCCGATCGCGGCGGAACCCCTTCCGATGGAGGAGAAGGAAGAAAAGGGGGAGAAGGCTCCCGCTGAGGAGAAGCCCACCCACAAAATCAAGAAGATGGACTTCAGCGTCAAGAAAACCGGAGAGGCCAAGGAGGTCAACGGCTTTAAGACCAGCGAGGTCCTGGCCGCCATGCTCGTCGAGATCGAGGACCTCCAGAGCCAGGAGGTGACGACCTACACCCTGGAGACCAGGCTCTGGATCACCCCCTGGACCTCGGAGCTCAGGAAGGCTCAGGAGGAGGAGGCCGCCTTCTCAAAGGCCTATCTTGCCAAGCTCACCAGCAAGCAGCAGGGCAAGCTCAAGGATGTCTTCAGCAAGGATATGGTCCGCAACCTCCTGGGAGTGGGAGGCCCCAAGACCGAGGAGGCCCTGGCCAGGTTCGAGGCCAAGCTCCGCGAGGTGGACGGCTATCCGATCGTCACGGACTCCCGGTGGCTGATCCAGGAGGATCCCAAGGCCAAAGCCCGCAGGGAGGCTGAGCGCGCCAAGGAGGATGAGGGGGAGGGGGTCAACCTCTCCGGGGGGGTCTCGGGGGTGGCCGGGGGGCTCCTGGGGGGCTTCATGAAGAAGAAGGTCAAGGAGAAGGCCGCGGCCAAGGAGAAGGAGCGGGAGGGGGAGCCCGTCTTGTCCACCTACCACGAGGTCAAGGGGGTGGAGGTCGTGCCCGGGGCCAAGGACCTCTTCGAGGTTCCCGAGGGGTTTAAGAAGAAGGGTTAGTATGCGCGGCGATAAATTCGCTAAGTGAATTTATCGCCGCAAAGCCTTAACGGCCGTTTATAGGATCGTGCGCAAAGCGCACGATCCCAAAAGATTATTTAAGGTCCTACACGGCAAGGAATTCTCGGATTTCTTTGCGGGAAAACCATTAGCGAATTCCTTGCCGCGTATACTAGTCCGCCGCGGGCGCAAAACCGGCCCCTTCCGCAAGGAAGGGGCCGGTTGTCTAGAGACGGCCTATACCCCGAATTCTGTCCCCGCCTACGGGCGGGTGGGGATCATTTCTCTACCCGGCCCCGATTCGATTCCCGATGGGACCTGGTGCCGTGGACGCCGTCCCACGGCGTGCGGCTACCGGGCAGCTGTCCCCGGGCTTTCAAGCCCGGGGCCGCGCGAGCAGCGCCGCTGCCTCCCTGCCTTGCTCCCGGCGGGGTTTGCCTGGACCCCCTGCCTTGCGGCCACGAAGCGCCGGAAACCGGCGCCCATGCCGCGCGCTCCTGCGCGCGGAGGGGCGGTGAGCTCTTGCCTCGCCTTTTCACCCTTGCCGCCGCGTCCCTGGGCCCCAACCGGTTCGCAGGGCCTAGGCCGCGCTCGTCGCGCGCGCGGAGGCGGTATGTCTCTGTGGCACTTTCCATCGGCGCCGCCTTGGGGCGGCGCCTTCCCGCCTTTCGGCGGGCGCCGCGCTCTACGGAGTTCGGAAGTTCCTCCCGCCCCTGACTTGACAGGGGCGAGCGATCCCCCGGCCGTCTCTAAATCTTTGAACTGCGTGCGCGGACGCTTGCGTCCGCGCGCCACGTCACGCCTTGGCCGCCAGGACCTCCGGGCGGTAGATGATCCTCTGGCAGCTTTCGCAGGTTACCAGGGCCTTGGCCTTGGTCGCCTCCACGATGACCTGGGGGGCCAGGGCCATCCGGCAGGCCCTGCAGTGACTGCCGTCTATGGCCACGACCGCGTCGAGCTTCCCGCGCGAACGGATGTGGGCGTAGAGGCGCAGGACCTCCGCAGGGAGAGGGGCCGCGGCCTGGTCCCGCGCGGCCTGGTCGGCCTCGAAGCGGCTCTTGAGTTCGGCGAGCTTGGCCTCGAGAGCCGCGATCTGGGCGCTTGCCTCCTTCTCGAGCTCGGCGGCCTCGGAGAGGACCCTCTTCTCCTCCCTGCGGCATGAGTCGAGCTCCTCCATGAGCTCGAGGATCTCGGTCTCAAGCTGGCTCCCCTCGGACTTGGCCTGCTCGATCTCGCGCTGGAGGGCCTTGAAGGCCTCGTTGGTCTTGACCTGGTTGAGCTCCAGCGCGTGCTTCCTGGCCGCCTCCTCCTTCTGCGCCAGCTCCAGCTCCTTTTCCTTCTTTCTCTTCTCGAGGGCGAGGGCGCGGGCCTTGGTCTGGCTCACGCGGGCCTTGCCTCCCTCAAGCCTCTCCCTCAGGGCCGCGATCTCGACGGGGATGCGGTCCATCTCCGCTTTGAGCTTGTCCAAGGCCGCGTCCCGGTCCTGGATGGCGACGAGGAGGCCCAAGCTCTCCCTAGTGAAGGACATCGGTTTATTATACAATTTTCGCGTGAGCCCCAAATGGGTGATCCTAGTCGGCCACGGGGGCCTGCCGAGCGATTGCCCCCAGGAGCTGGTGGGGGAGTTCAAGAGGCTGGAGGCGGCCCAGAAGGGAAGACCCTCGGAGCGTCTCTTGGAGCTCGACCGCAGGATCCGCTCCTGGCCGAGGACTCCCGCCACCGACCCCTACCAGAAGGGCCTGGAGGAAGTGGCTGAGGCCCTGCGCCTCCAGCTCCCGGACCATAGGGTCCTGGCCGCCTACAACGAGTTCTGCGCCCCCAGCCTGGAGGAAGCCATCGAGTCCGCCGTCGCCCAGGGGGCCAGGGAAATGACGGTGATCACCACGATGTACACCCGCGGAGGCGTCCACAGCGAGAGCGAAATTCCCGGGATCCTGGAAGGAGCGCGCCGCAAGCACCCGGGGGCGGTCCTCCGCTATGCCTGGCCCTTCCGGCTTGCCGCGGTCGCCTCTCTTCTGGCCGGAGAGGTGCTCTGGGCCGAGGGCCCTCGGAGCGCTCCAACCCCCTCTTGATCCCCCCAAGGCCGTGAAGGAGCCCCAGGACCTTCCCCCTCTCCCCAAGCCGCCCGAGATCTCCCGGGAGGACCGCCGCAAGGCCTTTCGATGGTTTTTCTTCGCGGTCTTCGCCCTTCTCATCTACCAGCTCCTGCGCCTCTTCTCCCTTTTTGCCGATCCCATGATCTGGGCCGCCACCCTGGCCCTCATCTTCTATCCCGTGCACCAGTTTTTCGCCCGGCGCTTTTCGAAGAATGCCCTGACGGCCTGCCTGAGCGCTTCCTGCGTCATTCTCCTTTGCGTCATTCCCCTGATGCTTCTGGGGTGGGTGGTGCTCAGCCAGTCGAGCCGCCTGCTCCCCACGGTCAGCGACTGGATGGCTCAACTCAAAGCTCTTGAAGGCCGTTCCCTGGAAAGCCTTCTCCCCTCGGCCCTGAGGGGAGGGTGGTCCCGGCTCAGCGCCCTGCTGGGGGCCTATGACCTGGACGCCCAGACCACCTTTCTCAACGGCCTCAACGCCGTCAGCTCGGCCATAGCCGAGCTGGGGGCCTCGGCCGCCAAGAACGCCATGCTCGTCCTCTTCAACCTCGCCATAGTGGTCCTGGGCCTCTTCTTCTGCTTCAAGGACGGCGAAGCCTTCGTCCGTTGGTTCTTGGACCTCATCCCCATGCCCCACGACCAGACCTGGGCCATCGCGATCCGGGTTTACCAGACCCTCACGGCCGTGGTCCGAGGCGCGCTTTTGACCGCAGCGGTGCAGGGGACCCTGGCCGGGGTCGGCTACGCCATCGCCGGGGTTCCCCTGGCCGTTCTCTTCGGCGTTCTCACCGGCTTCGCCTCCCTGATCCCCGTAGCCGGAGCGGCCCTGGTGTGGCTTCCCCTAGGGCTGGTCAAGCTCGGGGAGAACGGGGCTTGGGGCGTGTTCATCCTGGCCTGGGGTTTTTTCGTGGTGAGCCTCATCGACAACTTCCTCAAGCCCATCCTCATAGGGACCAGGGCCAAGATGCCGATCCTGCTCATCTTCTTCGGGGTCCTGGGAGGGCTGAGGATCTATGGATTCACCGGGCTCATCCTGGGACCGATCCTGATCGCCTGCGTGCTCGCCTTCGTCAAGATTTATCGCGAGGAGTACCACCCTCCCCAACCGCCCGGGCCGCAGTGAATCAAGGTTTCGCCGTAACTGCTCAGCCCCCTCCCCGTGGGGGAGGCGAGGCGAGTTTCGCCGCCGCTTCTCGATTTTCACGCGGTCAAGGCCCTAGGCCATGCCGCGATCCGGAGGGATGTCCTTCGGGGGTGGAGGTCAAGTGGTGGGCAGTATAGGATTTGAACCTATGACCCCTGTCGTGTGAGGACAGTGCTCTACCGCTGAGCTAACTGCCCGTCAAGGAAGCATAGCATTTTTCTTTGACAGCCCGCTTGGAATTTAGCTATACTTTTTCTCCCGCCGGAGGCTGGGAGTTCTCCAAAACGTCTTGCGATAGGACCGGCGGCTGGCCCCCTGCGGCGGCGGGGAAGACGCGGGCGTAGTTCAATGGTAGAACACGAGCCTTCCAAGCTCGATACGTGGGTTCGATTCCCATCGCCCGCTTAGTTCGGCGCTGGGGTAGCTCAGGGGTAGAGCAGCTCCATGGTAAGGAGCAGGCCGTGGGTTCGATTCCCATCCCCAGCTAGTTTTGGTGCCGGGAAAAAAGGAGCCGTTGATATAAAGGAGACTTGAATGTCAAAGCCTAAATTCGAGAGGACCAAGCCTCACGTGAACATCGGGACGATCGGGCACGTGGACCACGGCAAGACGACGCTGACGGCGGCGATCACGCACTACCTGGCGAAGAAGGGGCTGGCGCAGGCCAGGAAGTACGACGAGATCGACAACGCGCCCGAGGAGCGCGCTCGTGGGGTGACGATCAACGTGCACCACGCCGAGTACGAGACGGCGAAGCGTCACTACGCGCACGTGGACTGTCCCGGGCACGCGGACTACATCAAGAACATGATCACGGGCGCGGCGCAGATGGACGGGGCGATCCTGGTGGTCTCGGCGGCGGACGGGCCGATGC
>CAYLZQ010000019.1:0-3501 GCA_964388045.1 uncultured Elusimicrobia bacterium
GAATCCTAATATGCCAGGACCCATCGAGGCTCGGGAAGAAAGCCTCCTCCCCCAGTCCCTCTGGACCAACGAGGACCCCAGGCTCCACCTCCTGTCCTGGGGAGGGGAGGGAGCCCCCCTGCTTTTGGCCCACGGCATGGCCGGGAACGCCCGCTGGTGGGACCCCTCGGCCCCCTTCCTGGCCAAGAGCTTCAAGCCGGTGGCCCTGGACTTCCGCGGCCATGGGGAGAGCCAGTGGAGGCCCGACGGCCGCTACGACACCGAGGGCTTCGTGGAGGACATGGAGGAGGCCAGGCACGCCCTGGGCTGGCCGCGCATGGTCCTCTGCGGCCACTCCCTGGGAGCCAGGATCGCCTTGGAGTACGCCAGGCGCCATCCCGGGCGCCTCCTCGCCCTGGTCCTAGTGGATTTCCTGCCGGAGTACTACGAGTCCAAGGCCAGGAGCTTCGAGCGCACGCGCAGCCGCAGCCAGCCCCTCTACCCGGACGAGGAGACCATGCTCCGCGCCTTCCACCTCCAGCCCAGGGGCACCCTGCTGGACGCGGAGGTCCTGAGGGCCCTGGCCAGGCACTGCCTTAGGCGCGCTGACGGGGGATTCACATGGAAGTTCGACTGGAGGGCCTTCCTCTACCAGTACCAGCCCATCTGGCCGCTTCTGGCCTCCATCAAGGTCCCGACCCTGGTCGTGCGAGGGGAGAAAAGCGTGGTCATGGACCACAGGGCCTTCGAACGCGCGGTGCGCGGGATCCCTGGGGCCAGGGGGGCGGAGATCCCGGAAGCCCACCATCACGTGCCCCTGGACCGGCCGCAAGAGCTTGCCTCCGAGATCGCTGGCTTTTTCGCCGGCCTCTAGTATGCGCGGCAAGAAGTTCTTGGCGCGCTTCAATGGAAAACCCGCGCCGAACTTCTTGCCGTCGCATATCAGGGGACAAAGGACCCAGCCTGGGCTAGGCCCTCTGCTCCTGGCAGGCCCTCCCGGCATAAGCTATCCTGGGGCACATCCCGTATAGGAGGCAGGTCCATGCAGAGCAGAAAAATCCGCAACGCGGCGATTCTTTTGGCGCTCCTTGCGCCCTGCGGCAGGCCAAGTTGGGCCGCCATCCCTTCCGGGATCCTTCCCATCATCTACGGGCAAGACGACCGCAGGGAAGTCTACCAAGCCACGGAGACTCACAAGCAGAAGGCCGGAAGCGTCGCCGCCCTCTTCAGCTTCCGGCTGCCGCAAAACGACAAGCGCGCGGAGATCAAGCTGGACCGCCTGGAGACCTTGAGGGAGGCCAAGACCCTCTGCGAGAAAGAGCCTTTCGGCGACCAGCCCATCGGAGCCTTCTGCACGGGCGTGCTGGTCGGACCGGACATCCTCCTGACAGCAGGACACTGCTTCAAGAAAAGCGGTGGCCTTTTGAGCCGAGAGCAGGAATGCCAGATGACCAGCTTCGTCTTCGGTTTCTCCTATGCCGCGGAAAAGGCGGATCCCAGGACCGTGAAGACAGAGGACATATACACCTGCAAGGCCCTGGTCAAGAGCATGATAGTCGACGGCGCCGAGGACTGGGCCATAGTGCGCCTCAACCAGGCGGTCAAGGGCCGGGCTCCCCTCGATGTCAACCTCAAGCAGGCCCAGGATGACGTCAAGAAGGGCATGCCTCTCTACATGATCGGCCATCCCCTGGGCCTCCCGGCCAAGGTGGTGGCAAACGGAAAGGTCAGCAGGGTCCATAGAACCAGGTTCGAGTCCAACCTGGACACCTTTGCCGGCAACTCAGGAAGCCCTGTCTTCAACGCGGAGAGCAACCTCATCGAGGGGATCGTGGCCTGGAACCCGGAGGAGGACCTGCGGGAATGCCTGGAGGATCACGGCGCCACTGTCTACAGGTCAAAGAAGTTCGAGGAGGAGGAGGGCTCCTCGGGAGCCACCATGGTCTCGACCCTCGCCAAGGACCTCCAAGAGGCTTTGGAAGCCAGCAAGAAGGCCCTGGAGGCTGAAGAGAAGCTCAAGCAGCCCAAGCTGGAGGAGCCTGCCAAGAAGGTCGAGAAAAAACTCGAAGAACTGCCCGAGGAGTTCGACTGGGAAAATCCGAAGTGAGGCAGGCAAGCGCCTAAAAGCTCTCTCCTTCCCGGGGTCATGAGCTCGCTCCCTGAGCGCCTCATGGCCCTGGGCCCCGTGGAGTGCGAAAGGCTCGTCTCCCGCGTCCAGGCCCTGGCGCGCCGCAAAAAGCTCTTCTACAAGGGGAAAGACTGCCATCCCTTGAGCCTGGTCCCCCTGGTCCTGCCAAGACAGGTTCTGCCGGCCTTGAAATCAGTGACCCGCGCGGTCTACCGGCTTCAAAGGCGCGCGCCAAGGCTCCACCGGGACAACGCCCTGGGCTTCGCCGAGATCGTCAAACCCCAGGCCAGGACAGAGTCCTGGCTGCGGCAGACCTTGAGCCCAAGGACGGCTTCCTCCCTGCTCCTCAGGCCTGACTTCGGGCTTGCCCTGGAAAACGGGATCCCCAAACCCTTCCTCTACGAATCGAACTCCCTGCTCCTGGCCAGCCTCTACAACCAGCCCATGGCCCAGGAGATACTGGAAAGCCTTCCTGAGCTGGGCCGCCGCCATGGGCTCAAAGCCCCGCCTGACCTGCTCCTGCTTTTCAAGAACTGGATCTCGCCTTTCTGCCGGCCGGCCCAAGGAGAGGCCATCGCCTTCCTGGAAAAGCTGCCCGTGGCGGGAGGATTCTCCGAGATCCCGCGGATCGTGGATTCCTTGAGAAAGACCGCAATGAGCGCGGTCCACGCCGACCCCCGGGAGCTAGAACTCTGCAAGGAGAAGGTCTTCCTCGGAGGCAAGCCGATCGCCTTCGCCTACCGGGACTTCTCCTTCGAGGAGTTGGGAGGCCCCCGGAATCCGAGCCTCAAGGCCTTCAGGAGGCTTTGGGAGGAGGGAAGGGTCGCGCCCGGCTTCGCCGCTGATTTCGCGCCGAAATCCCTCCTGGAGGTCCTGACCTCGAGCCGCTATCATGCGCTTTTCAGCAAGAGGGAGCTCTCGCTTTTTCGAGAACACGTGCCCTGGACCAGGGCCTTCGGCGAGCGCAGGACAGAGTCCCCCGAGGGGAAAAGCGTAGACCTCCCTGAGTACGTCCTCAAAACCAGGGAGAACCTGGTCCTCAAGCCTGCCTGGGGAGCAGGCGGGGAAAGGATCCTCATCGGTCCGAGGGCCGCGCCGGGGAAGTGGCGCGAGGCCCTGGGGAAGGCCTTGGAGAGGCCTGGGGGCTTCGTGGTCCAGGAATACCGGGAGGGCCTCAAGCTCCCAATGGCCTATCTGCGCCAAGGCAGGATACGTTTCAAAGACTGCGGAGCCATCATCGGAGTCTTCTTCGGAGGCAGGGGCTTCGGCTTCGCCTCGCGGATCGGACCGGGGGAGATCGTGAACGTGGCCAGGGGAGGCGCCGTCTGCCCCGTGCTTTTCGGCTAGACGCGGGCGCGCAATTTTTATACGTTAGAGCCCGTGAAGAGGCACTT